>JBJONL010000015.1:0-41782 GCA_046051865.1 Bacteroidota bacterium
TACTAGGAATTCCGATGAAATGGGTAACCGAAATCACTCACGTAGAAAATTTAAAATATTTTGTGGACGAGCAACGTTTCGGACCCTACGCGCTCTGGCACCACAAGCATTTCTTAAAAGCCATACCGGGAGGTGTTGAAATGGAAGACATCGTAGATTACAAAGTACCGATGGGAATTTTAGGCCAATTAGTACATCCTATTTTGGTCAAACCAAAACTAAACGAAATCTTTGAGTACCGCAGAACGAAGTTGGTTGAACTATTTGGTGAATTTAAAGGATAAAAAAATGAAAAACATACTCATTATTGGAGGCTCATATGGAATCGGACTAGCACTCGCTAAAGAACTCCAACACGAAACTAATTTATATGTAGCTTCTAGAACTAACGAACAGTTGGCCAACGTAAAAGCTACCCACATTCTTTTCGATGCGTCTTGCGATACCCTTGATGTCCAACAATTACCGGATGTGATTGATGGATTAGTATATTGCCCTGGAAGCATAAACTTGCGACCGTTTCGCGGCCTAAAACCAGAAGCTTTTGAAGCCGATATGCACATTAACTTCTTTAGTATGGTTAAAGTATTGCAAACGGTTTTGCCCAACCTAACCGCTTCAAATCAAGCCAGTATTGTATTATTTAGTTCGGTAGCCGCCACAATGGGAATGCCATTCCATACTAGTGTTGCCGCTTGCAAAGGCGCTATCGAAAGTTTTGCCAAAGCGCTAGCGGCCGAATATGCTCCAAAACTAAGAGTCAATGTAATTGCCCCTTCTTTAACCAATACGCCGCTAGCCGAAAAGTTCTTGAGCACCGAAGAGAAAATTGAGAAATCAGCACTGCGCCATCCGATGAAACGTGTAGGGACCGCTGAAGACATTGCCAACATGGCGCAATTCTTATTGAGTGAAAAAAGCAGTTGGATCTCGGGGCAAATATTCCCAGTAGATGGTGGTATGTCGTCTTTATTGGTAAACAGTTAACTACAGCACATGACAGTATTTTGGTTTAGAAGAGATTTACGTTTGGAAGATAATGTCGGACTTTTTCATGCCTTGCAACAGCAGGAAAGAGTTTTGCCCATCTTTATTTTTGACAAAAGCATATTATCCCAATTAAACCCAGAAGATGCGAGGGTAACTTTTATTCATAACCAACTTACCAAGATTCAATCCCAATTGCAAGCAGAAGGGAAATCCTTAGCAGTGTTCCATGATACTCCTATGGAAGTTTTTGCCCAACTTGTAAAAGAAAACACTATCCATACCGTTTATACGAATCACGACTACGAACCCTACGCACGCACACGCGATTTGGAACTCTACAAGTTTTTCAAAGAACATAACATCGAATTCAAAACGAGTAAAGACCAAGTAATCTTCGAAAAAAGCGAAGTAACTAAAGAAGATGGTACGCCTTACGTAGTGTATACACCTTATGCGAACAAGTGGAAAGAAAACTTTAAGAGAATTCATTTAATACATTACCAATCAGAAGACTACATAAATAATATTATTGCGCACGACTACCCATTCTTACGCTTGACCGATATTGGATTTCAGCCTTCTTCTATAAAGGTTACCCACTTTGATGTCTCTACGAATTTAATAGATAATTATGAAGCCACTAGGAACTTTCCTGCCTTAAATAAAACCTCCTACCTTGGGATTTACCTTCGGTTTGGCGCTGTTTCTGTTCGTCAAATAATCGCCAAAGCTATAGCCAGTAAAAATGAAACCTTTTTCAAAGAACTAATTTGGCGTGAATTTTTCATGCAAATTTTATGGCACTTTCCCCATACGACAAAGCAAAGTTTTCGTCCAAAATATGATGCAATTGTTTGGGACAACAACGAAACGCTGTTTAAAAAGTGGTGTGAAGGCAACACAGGCTACCCTTTTGTTGACGCTGGAATGCGCGAATTGAACGCTACCGGACACATGCACAACCGTGTACGAATGATTACCGCCAGTTTCTTGTGCAAGCATTTGTTAATCGATTGGCGTTGGGGCGAAACCTATTTTGCTACTAAACTGTTGGATTACGAACAAGCCAGTAATGTAGGGAATTGGCAATGGGCCTCTGGCAGTGGAGTCGATGCGGCACCCTACTTCCGTATTTTCAATCCTACCGAACAAATAAAGAAGTTTGATAAAGACCTAGCGTACATCAAAAAATGGATTCCTGAAGTAAATACATCCAGCTATCCTAATCCCATCGTAGATCACAAAGAAGCTCGTGAACGTTGCTTGAAACGCTATAAGGAAGCCGTTGGTTAATGAACCAAAGATTTCAAGGCTTTAATCCAAATAGCATATCCTTTTGCATTCATATGCAAATTGTCTTCTCTAAAGATGTTCTGCATAGGAACGCCTTGGTCTAACATTTCATCCCAGATACTCACAAATGTGGTGTGTTTTTGCTTATTCAAGTATTTTTGAATTAACGTATTCGTAGCCATCATTCGGTCTCGCATAGCCCAACGTAAAATACAAGGCTTAATGGATACATATACGATAGGAGTCATGGGAAACTTAGTCCTTAAATTAGTAAACAAGGTGGTAAATCTTTTTAATACGATTTCTGGTGTTACCTCATCGGAACTGGCTATATCATTCTCTCCACAATAAATGAATATTTTTTTGGGATGGTACTTCAAGGCTATGGCGTCTTGGTACCGAATCATATCTACAAGTGTTGCACCACCAAAAGCACGATTCAAGATTGTTGAATTGTTAAAATCTTCTTGCAACGTATTCCACAAGCGAAAGGACGAACTCCCAATAAACAGCAACATGCCGTCTTTAGGAGGAGCTATACTGTCTTGAACTTTAAAATCTTGTATCTCGTTCCAGAAGGGTTTGTCTTGCGCCAAGACAGGCAATGAAACTAAGACGAGCATAAGGCTAAGAAGTAGTCTTTTCATGGCGTAAGTTGGGCTATCTTGTGATAATTCAACTCACTAAAGTTGGTGATAATTTGGTCCGCCAACGAGTAGTCCTGCATTTTTGAATGAAAACTATCATAGCCGATACAATATATTCCCGCTGCTTTTGCAGCCATAATACCATTTGTACTATCTTCAATAACGATGCATTGCGAAACAGGAGTTTGAGCCAACTCAGCTGCCTTTAAAAATATAGCAGGATGGGGTTTAGACTTCGGAAAGTCTTCACCCGAAACAATATGACTAAAATAGTGATGCAAATTAAAGCGATTAAAAATGCGCTGAATGGTTACATGGGCAGACGAGGAGGCTAATACCAACTGCATACCGTTAGCAAACAATTCTTTAATTAGATCCTCTACACCATCTAACATATACAAATCTTCTTTATTGTCAAAAGCCTCATTAAAAAGTTGGCGCTTGGTTTGAACCAACTCCCCTACCTCTTGTGTTAAATCAAAATGCGATTTTAAACGCTCAAATATATTTCTAGTGGAATTGCCTGTAAACGAAGCATACAACTCCGGACTAATGGTAATCCCTAATTGCTTAAATTGTTGGTTATAGGCATAGTGGTGTACTGGCTCGGTATCCACGATTACTCCATCCATATCAAAAATTACGGTTTGTATCATAGTAGTTGGGGTTCAGCTAACGGTAGTGCCGCAGCTAGGCGTTTTTAGACATTTTTATTAAAAAGTAAAAGAGCGGAATAAACATTAATGCAAAATCAATGAACAAGCCATTCTTCGTAACAAAACTAGTAATACCCAATGCGGATTCTACGGTTTGATAAGTCATTACAAAAAAAACAATGATAAGCACTAACTTCATCACCCTTAACATTTGTACTGCTGATCGATAAAGTTGCTCAGCATTAGCCTTGGTTACATCAACGGGATAATTAAACTTATGCGGATATCGTCCTAATACCGATAAACCAATATAAAACAGCAACCCAACAAGCGGCAAAGTTAAGATGGTCCACTTCAAGCCATAACCATCAGCCTTTCCATCCGCCACAAAATGGGTTGGGATTACATCTGGCAACGTTTTATATGATAACAAAGTATAAATCCAAAAAACAACCAAGACCAGGACAACCAAGACTTCGGTAACTTTATCGGATTGGGATACTGCTAATTGGAGATGCGGTCTTTCGTTTTTACTTTGGGATTTATTAGCCATTACCTATTGTTTTCTCAATTCATTTTTCAAGAGGTGCTTCACAACAGTTTCCGCCGCATGCAGTCCAAAAAGGCAGGGCATCCAACTGTTAGTACCGTAAAACGACTTCTTATAATTTTTCCCATCGGTCAGTTTTACACTGGATTGGTCGGGCATCTCTGTAGAGAATACGGCTTTAACTCCTTTGGAAATTTTATGTTCTTTAAGACGCTTACGAATGTTTTTGGCTAGCGGACAATATTCAGTGCGGCTAATATCGCGTACTTTTACCTTACTAGACTCATACTTACCTCCAGCTCCCATACTACTAATTACTTTAACTTTCTTACGTTTAGAAGCAATTAACAAATTAAGCTTGGGGGTGATACTATCGATACAATCAAGCACATAATCAAACTCGGGCGTAACCAATTCAAAAGCACGCTCTGGCGAAAGAAACTCCTGCAAACGTGTCAAGTTTAACTCCGGATTGATATCCATCAATCGATCACCAACCACATGAACTTTCGGCATATCTACCGTTGAATGTAAAGCAGGTAACTGTCGGTTAATATTAGTTATATCCACCACATCGCCATCTACGATCGTCATATTCCCCACCCCTGCTCTAGCCAAAAACTCGGCGGCAAATGACCCTACTCCGCCAAGTCCGACAACCAAAACATTGGAGTTTTTCAAATTAGTAATTCCTTCTTCTTTAAATAAAAGCACTGCTCTTTCTTGCCACTTTGCCATAGTAGTAATAGATTTCAAACGAAGTTTAGCTTCGCCTGTTATTTAATGTTTATACAATTTCAAGTCGCAAAAATAAACAATTTTATAGCGTTGCCCTACCAAAACAGCAATCCCAAAGACAATATTAACAGTTTACTTTCCTTTTATTTCGTTTCTTTTCCTATTTTAGCCTATAGTAAATCGGCCATTCTTAATAAGGTACCCGACCTTTGCGAAGGCGATACTGCGCTAACCTTTAATTAAACCCTATGAAAAAAATTAGCAATTCTATTATGGCACTTGTAGGCAGTTGCCTGCTTGTTAGCTTTATAAGTAAAAACAAAACCATCGAGTATACCGCTTTACCTTCAGCCCCTTGCGATACTAGTGTAGTCTACTATAAACAGCAGGTTGAACCCCTATTGAATTCTAATTGTGTCATGTGCCATAACCCGCAAAACAAAAAGCAGGCTGACGGTATATATTTAGACACCTATGAAAACCTTAAAGCGTCCATACATGTATTCAATAGAGAAGGTGTTACCATCAACGAAATGGAACGTGTAATTTCTAGAGGCAAAATGCCTCCTCGATCACATCCTGCCCTAACTGCAGTCCAAAAAGCGATTTTTTTAAAATGGATCCAACAAGGAATGCAAAACAACAGCTGCGAGGAAACTACAGCTGTAGCTAGTACGGAGCTTACGTACGAAAATAACGTGGCACCTATATTGCAAAAATATTGCTACGGATGCCATAATGGTCCACAAGGGGCTGGTGGAATTAACTTAAGTGACTCCTTTACCGTAGTTGCACTCATAAAAAGTGAACTATTAATTAAAGCAATTACCCATGCCGAAGGCGCTAAACCAATGCCTTCAGCGACCGAGAAATTATCGGAGGCCGACATAGCAACCATTAAATCTTGGGCAGCAGGAGAAATGAAATAACGACAAACAAAAGAGCCCTGTTCTTAATGGAATAGGGCACTTTTTTATTGAAAAAGAAGTCAAGGTTTAAACTCCAAATACTTTTAATCGATTAGCCTTTGTGACCGTCTGCATTTCAGCTATAGTAATTCCTTTATAAGAGGCAGCCAAAGTATAAACTTCCTCCAAGGTCTCCTCAATAGTATCAGTCTCCAAGAAAATCCGATCATTGGGCACCGATAAGAAAACCGATTTCAATTCGGGATTGCGTAATAAGTATTTCCCAAAAGACAAATAACAGCCGTTGTCAACCAATTGTTGAGCTGTTTGCTTATTTTTAGAAAAACCGTGTAACACCACTGGAACACTAATAGCTAGTCGGTTCTTTATCTCTATCAGCTCCTGATAGGCAGCAACCAAATGCAGCACTAAGGGCTTTTGAAATTGCTCGGCCAACGCTATTTGGCTTTCAAACACCTTCGTCTGCAAAAGCATAGAAATATCTATACGCTTGTCTAAACCACATTCGCCCACAGCCAAGCATTCAGGTAAAGCCAACTTCTCTGCAATAACCGCTAAATCTTGTTCAATACGCTCTTCGGATATATACCAAGGATGTATCCCTATGGAATACTGCGGAATAGTGACGTCAAATTCCCAAGGGTATTGGTTGACCAACTCCAAAGTAACCGGCGAATTGGTAAACTTGTGCGTATGCAAATTGAAATATTCCATTAGTCATGAAACTTTTTAACGCCAGCAAGTATGGCTAGGTCTAAATTGTTATCTAACGGAACTATTGGACATGAATATTTGTGGTTGTAGGCACAGTAGGGATTATAGGCTTTATTAAAATCAATTATAATTGTTTCTCCTTTCGGAATACGTAAGTCTAAATAACGACCTCCGATGTAACTTTCTTTGCCGCAGCTTAAATCAAAAAAGGGCAAGAACAAATAATCGGCAAAGCCTTCTTTTTTGACCAACTCGATGTTTTGATACAAATTGAGTTGGCAAGCTTTCCCATCCAGCACAAAACGCAATTCTCCATACTTCACATACTCAGGGGTGCGTGTGGTGGATGTTTTCATCTTAAAGGTTTTCTCGTTAGGCGTTCTAACAAAAGTAGCTTCTACGCGGTATTTGGCATCTATTGGATAAAAATCTAACGCTTTAAACGTTTTAAGGTCTTCGGCAGTGAGCGGACTCTCCTCGGGATTAGCAAATTCCGTATTCAAGTCGGCTTGAAATGCTTGAGCGGTTTGCTCCGCAACGGTTTCTTGGGACCAAACACTAGGAGTGGCCACCAAAATAGATAGGGTAACTAAACGCTTCATCAATTTTTTTTATACAAAAATAAGGGAAAAGCGTTACCCTACCTCATTACCCCATACTAAAGTTCTTTACCTTTGTGTAATCATCCTTCCAATCACCCAATATGCTGCTGAACGCTATAAAACGCTACCTCAATAACTTCAAAGGCTTCACTAGAGAAATCTGGATACTTACCATTATAACCTTCATCAATCGTGCAGGAACGATGGTCGTTCCTTTTTTATCTAAGTATCTTAAAGAAGAACTTCACTTCTCCTATAATCAAGTGGGGTGGATCATGGTATGCTTTGGCACAGGTTCGATGATTGGTTCGTGGTTAGGAGGCAAGCTCTCTGACAAAATCGGTTTTTATCGTATTATGATATTCAGTCTATTAAATACTGGCATTGTTCTCTTATTCCTCAATTACATTACATCATTTACCGGACTCTGCATCGGTATGTTTGTCTTAATGATCATCGCGGATATGTTCAGACCCGCTATGTTTGTGTCAATTGGCGCTTATGCCAAACCCGAAAACCGCACCAGAGCACTTACGCTAGTGCGATTAGCCGTAAACTTAGGGTTCTCTGCGGGACCCGCCTTAGGAGGGATCATTATAATGAGCGGCGGCTACCGTGGGTTGTTTTGGGTAGACGGGGCTACTTGCATCGTTGCCATTCTCGTTTTCTGGGCATTAGTGAAAGAAAAGAAAAAAGCACCATTGGCACAAAATGAGGAAAAACCCCTAGCCCCTCAATCCGTTTTCAAAGACAAACCATTTTGGGCATTTCTCACCACCTGTTGGATTACCGGGATATTATTCTTCCAATTATTCAATACTATTCCGATATACCATGGCGAACATTATCATTTGACTGAATTTCAAACCGGACTACTCCTGACTATGAATGGCCTAATGATCTTCTTCCTCGAAATGCCACTAGTGAGTTTTATCGAACGCAAAAACATCAATAAAATAAAAGTAGTACTGCTAGGCTGTTTCCTAATGGCTCTTAGTTTGTTTCTTATGTTATTCCAAAACTGGGTTGGAATCCTTGTCATCATGATGATCTTCATGACCATAGGTGAAATGTTCAGCTTTCCGTTTTCCAATTCGGTTGCATTAAGTCGGGCCCCCAAAGGACACGAAGGTCGCTACATGGCCATCTATACGATGAGCTTTAGTTTAGCCCAAATCTTCAGTTCCAAAGTAGGAATGCAAATTGTACAAGGTTATGGTTATACTGCCAACTGGCTCTTCATGGGTACCCTAGGAATTGTGGGTACGGCCTTTGGCGTATGGGCGTACCGATTGGTAAAAAAAGAAAATAACTAGTATTCTACGAGTTTCGCAACCAATTAATAGTATCGCTTACTACCAATACGTTAAAAAAGTGTAAAACGTTTTTTAAGGAAAAAGCAAATCCATTAAGTTTGTTCTACTAATTAAACGATTATTAACTTTTTCAAAGTACTATTATGAAAATTAAATTGACTTTATTACTGATGGCAATAGTTTTCATGGGGCAAGCCCAAGGTAAAAAAAAGTACCAATGGGACGACACCCAACAAAAGGATGCCATTCAAATGACTTGGAATAAAAACACCCCAGAGTCAGAAATGAACGACGACATTAAAGCATTGAGCGAGCACGGAGTACTCATCAACTACGCCGACATCAAACGCAATGAGAAAGGTGAAATCACAGCAATTACAGTAACCTATAGTGCGAAAGACGGTAGTAAAGGCAGCCTTACCCTCGATAATAAAAAACCCATCAATACCATCAAGTTCTACAAACAAGAAGACGAAATAGGATTTGGCGAACCTGCACAATTGGATTTTCTTAATGGTTTGGTAATGGGTGACGGATTCAATGCGGATGATCAATTACAAAGATTCCAATTTAAGAATGACGAAGATGGTATGCCTGGCCAACAATTTCATTATGAATTCCCCAATGGCAATTCGTTTGGAGGTCAATCCAGCAGTAAAATTATCATTCAAAATGCAGGTAAGAAACCCTTAGTGATGGAAAATGGTACCATCGTAGAAGGCGGTGACGATTACACCAAAGAAGAACTAGAGGAAATCAAAAAGAACAACAAAGTCGAAATATACCAAGGAAACGACATTCCTAATCTTAATTTTGGGACCAACGGTATGGAAGGCTTAGCCGAGCAAATGAAAGAGATGCAAGAGCAAATGAATCAACTCATGCAACAACAGCAACAAGCTTATGGCAATCCCGCCCCTAAAGCCAAATCCAAAAAAGAGAAATCCGACTCCAAAAAAGAATTAGAGCAAGCCAAGGAAGAAATGGAGCAAGCCAAGAAAGAGCTTGAAAACGCCAAGAAAGAATTGGAACAAGCCAAATCAAGCATCAAAATGCAAAAAGCGTAACCCAGAAGACCACTACTACAGTGGTCTTTTGTATTTTTACCAAAAGAAATATTCTATGTACAAAGCCATTGCCCAAATTAATAAAACACTCCTACCCAGTTTCAGCAAACAACAATTGGATTTGGCCAAAGCCAAAAATTGGCAAAAAGCCATCCTAGCATGGCGCTATTATATTACTTGTAAAGCGTTAGACAACTAAAAATATTCGTTTTATTTTTAAAATACTCTTTGGATATTACACATTAATACCTATATTTGCACCCACAAAAAAGGCCTCGTGGCGCAACTGAATAGCGCATCTGATTACGGCTCAGAAGGTTACTGGTTTGAATCCAGTCGAGGTCACTTAAGAATGAAAAGCCTGCACAAATTGTGCAGGCTTTTTTTATGGTATTTTAAGTTTTTAGTTTATTCAATAAATTAAAAAACCATAAAAAAAGTACTGTCAAGGCAATTGATAGTGCTTTTCATTTCCAATACGGAGTTTTATTGGATGTTGCGAAGCAAACTCCAGTCGAAGTCACTTAAAAGTAAAAAGCTTGTACAAATTGTACAAGCTTTTTACTTTATATCTAATTACAATTTATTAATATAACTACTATATAAATCCTTAAACTGATACCCTTCCTCTACTCGATCTTTACTCAGTTTATCATATTCAACTAAGCCCCAAAGCACAAACTCTTTTAGAAAATACTTATCTTCAATGGCAACCTCTGGTTGGTATTTCTGTAGTAAATCCTCTAGCGGTTTCACGGCGTCTAATTGCTTTTTATACTCCTCATCCGAGGCATCGTCTAACAATTCAAAACCTGTTTCGGTAAAAAACCATTCTAAAATTTTAGCATACGGACTAGCATCAATATCTTTTTCTAGCTTTTCTATTTTTGGAAAAAAGGCAGGGAAGAATGTATGAATAGCATCTCCTATTAAATGTTGAGCAACCACAGCAGCTCCTTCTTGTTCGCCTTCGTAAACCAATTCTACTTTTCCGGTTATCGCGGGAATAATTCCCATAAAATCAGATAATCGGACCGTGGTTTTCTCTTCACCTGATTTCAAAGCTCTGCGTTCAGCGGTGCTTACTAAATTCTCATAAGCCGTAATCGTCATTCGGGCACTTACTCCACTTTTATGATCTATAAACTCACTTTCTCGGGCTTCAAAGGCAATTTGCTCTAGTAAATCTTTAGCTAATGAGGACACATAAACCAATTCTGATTGTTGTGGATTCAATTTAGCTTCTTGATGAGTAATAGTTCTGGCTATGGCAATGTTTTCAGGATAATGGGTTAAGATTTGAGAACCTATTCTATCTTTCAAAGGTGTTACAATACTGCCTCGATTCGTATAATCTTCTGGGTTGGCCGTAAAGACAAATTGCATATCTAAAGGCATTCGCAGCTTGAAACCGCGAATTTGAATATCGCCTTCTTGCAAAATATTAAATAAGGCTACTTGAATACGAGCTTGTAAATCGGGTAACTCATTAATGACAAAAATACAGCGATTGGCTCTTGGGATCATTCCAAAATGAATGACTCTATCATCTGCGTAGGACAATTTTAAATTCGCTGCTTTAATGGGATCCACATCTCCAATTAAGTCGGCAACCGTCACATCTGGCGTCGCTAGTTTTTCTGAAAAACGATCGTTTCGGTGTAGCCAATAAATCGGCGTAGCATCTCCTTGTTCTGCAATTAAATCTTTAGCGTATCGAGAAATAGGATTGAAAGGATCATCATTAATTTCGGAACCCAAAACGACAGGAATGAATTCGTCTAAAAGCTCAATCATCTTCCGAGCAAGCCTTGTTTTAGCTTGACCTCTAAGGCCCAATAAATTAATATTATGGCGGGATAAAATGGCACGTTCTAATTCGGGTATAACCGTATTTTCAAATCCATGAACTCCTTCAAATGTGGGTTGCCCTGATTTAATTTTGATCCTAAGATTATCCCTCAACTCGTCTTTAATACTTCGAGAAACGTATCCGGATTTTTTTAATTCCCCAATTGTTTTTATATTTTCTGTTTTCATAGTCCTATTTAATTTTCTTCTTTCTGTTAGTTTCATAATCTTCAAAAATCATCTCTCCTAATCCTTTTAATCCCGTATAAAAAGCTTTTCCTTGATTAGCTTCCGTAAAACGATTGACAAATTTTTGTAGATAAGGATCATTAGCAATCATAAAGGTGGTTATCGGTATGTGCAATTTTCGAGCCTGTGCTGCTTGATTGTAGCATTGCTCCACTATGTATTCGTCCAATCCGTTACTGTTCATATAATAGGTACCATCTTTTTCTCGAACACAGCTCGGTTTTCCGTCGGTAATCATAAAGATTTGTTTGTTGGTATTGCGCTTTCTCCGCAACATGTCCATGGCTAATTGCAATCCGGCTACCGTATTAGTATGATAAGGTCCAACTTTTAAATAGGGCAAATCCTTGATGGCTATTGGCCATGCATCATTTCCAAATACCAAAATATCAATAGTGTCTTTTGGATACCGTGTGGTGATTAATTCCGCTAGTGCCATCGCTACTTTCTTGGCCGGGGTAATTCTATCTTCTCCGTATAAAATCATACTATGGCTTATGTCAATCATCAAAACAGTACTCATTTGTGCTTTGAATTTTGATTCTTCAACGATCAAATCGTTTTCTGTTAATCTAAATTCGTCCGCCCCATTATTAATTTGAGCATTCTTTAAACTTTCGGTCAAAGAAATACGTTCTAAAGAATCTCCAAAATGGTACTCCCTGTACTCACCTGTTTGTTCATCACCTTGACCTGAATGTTTAGTTTTATGATTACCCGAGCCCGAGCGCTTAAGATTACCAAATATTTGATCTAAGGCTTGCTGACGTATGGCTCGTTCCGTTTTGGCCGTAATACCCGTTCCAGAAGTACCATCATCCTTAAGTTCTTCTCTGATATACCCCTTTTTCTTTAAATCCTCAATAAAGTCATCAATAGTATAACTGGAATCGGTGAGTTTGTACTCCACATCTAGTTGCCGTAACCAATCAATGGCCTCTTCAAAATCACCGGAGGTATGCGTAATCAACTCTTTGAATATTTCAAATAATTTATCAAAAGGAGATTGAAAGGGTGCTTCGTATTTTTTGAATAAAAAACCTTTTTTATTATACTTTTCCATAATGTTGAAAGTTACTCTTTAGCGCTCACATGGTCGATAAAACGAATATTAATTTTTAGTTAAAGTCTAAATCATTCCTTTTTCTGTTCCTCAAAATCAAAATCCCGCAATTGCGGTGCTTTGAAAAACGTAAAGGCAATGACACCTATCGTCAAACAACCTCCTACGACTACGGCTCGGACGGTACCCAACCAATGGGCCATCACTCCACTCTCAAAATCGCCAAATTCGTTGGACGAACTAACAAACATCGTATTTACTGCCGAGACTCGGCCCCGCATTTCATCTGGGGTAACCAATTGCAATATGGTACTGCGAATCACCACACTCACGGCATCAAACATCCCCGAAAGGATAAGCATGGCTACCGACAAATAGAAGTTAGTCGATATCCCAAAAACAATAATCGACAAAGCAAAGCCCGTAACACATAAAAAGAGTTTACGGCCTGGCTTATTTTTCAAAGGTAAAAAGGCCAATAAGCCTAACGTCAATAACGCTCCAATACCAGGCGAAGCACGGAGGATTCCAAAGCCCATTTCATTCACATGCAAGATTTCTTTTTGATAAACAGGTAATAAAGCTACCGCTCCACCAAACAAGACCGAAAACATATCCATACACTGTGCCGCTAACAAGGTGGGGGTACGCCATACAAAACGCAATCCCTCAGCCACACTTTGAAGAACGGGCTCCTTCACTTTATTCATAATCGGCTTAACCGAAATGGTCAATAAAGGAAAATACAATAGTAATTCGATAAAAAACACAGTCAATAAGCCCGCTGCGATACCCTTCCAAGCAATAATTACTCCCGCTGCAAGCGGTCCTAGAACCGAACCCATTTGCCAAGACATACTGCTCCAACTTGTTGCATTTGCATAATGTTCTCTAGGAACAACTAAGCCAAATAAGGAAAACATGGACGGACTAAGAATCGAACGCAATACTCCTCCTAAAAACACAAAGCCATAGATGAGTAAAACTAATTCAGATACCGTAATACGCGAGGTGATATTCGGTACTGTGAGGGCAAACAGACAAAGAGCCAGCACTATATAACCCGTCAAACACCACAATACCATCTTGCGCTTTTCATTCAAGTCGACAAAGTGACCTGCAAAAAGCGAGCATCCAATAGCTGGAATCACCTCAGCTAATCCCACATACCCCAACGATAGTTTACTGTTGGTGATATGATACACCCAATAATACAAAACCGTCGATTGCAAGTTCAAAGCAAAAATCAACCCAAACCGTGTAGTCAAAAAGGCTTTAAATTCTTTAATTTTTAACGACGGGTTTTTATAAAAGAAACCCGAGGGTTGGGATGGCGGTACTTTAGGCTCCATAAATAGTCATGTCTAAAGCGTAAATTTACTCTTTTGAGGAGTAACGGCGAACTTGTGCCAACATTTTATCTCAATGGAATCATAAAGCCAACTTATTAATGAAGCCCTAACCAAATAATTTATTTAGTTTTACCCTTTATTAAATACTTATGTCCTCAGATTATATTTTAGACCAAAAAATAGAAGACGTCTACTTCTTAGAAGCCGACATCAAATACAAAGAATACGAAAATTGCAACTTCCACCACTGTGACTTCACCGAATGTACCTTTCAAAGCGTACACTTCATTGACTGCAACTTCTTTGATTGCAATTTTAAAGACACTAAAATCAATTATGTTTCCCTAAGAGGTGTACAGTTTACTCGCTGTGATTTTACCGCGGTGAATTTTGCCATGACCGACCAAGTGATCTTCGAATTCCATTTCAAAGATTGCCTGCTGGACTATGCCAAATTCTACGCCCTAAAACTTAAGAAAATGCAATTCATCAACTGCAGCCTCATTGCAGCCGACTTCATGGGCAGTGATTTAACCGAAGCGCTATTTGACAATTGTAATTTACGAAGAGCGGTGTTCATAGATACCATGGCTCATAAAGCCGATTTCTATACGAGCTACGATTACGCTATTGATCCCGAAAAAAACAAACTCAAGAAAGCTATTTTCGCAACGGAAGGTCTCAAAGGATTATTAGAAAAATACGATATCATCGTTAAAGCATAAGCACAAAAAAAAGGATGTTGCAACCAACATCCTTTTATTATTTTCGAAAAGAATAAACTACTAGTTGTTTACCCATTCTGTTGTATCAGCTACTCCTCCAACATATGTTGTCCAAGTTCCACCTGTAGCAGTCCAAACAATATAATCAGTTAATTCCATTGGATCTCCTGAATAAATGTGGATATCCCCTGAGAAATTAGCATAAGTATTCATTACATAGTGGTAACCAAAAGTACCCATGTCAAAAGTCATATCAAAATGATATCCTCCTTGGTCATTAGTATTCCAATCAAAATTAACATTGTAATTTCCGCCATTAGGATCTCCTAATACGGCAGTGTTGATGGTGTAATCCCATGAACCTGCTGATCCATCCATTGCTTCCCATCCTGTTACACTAAAACACTGTTCCCCTTGTGGGTTCGTTCCAACATAACTAAAGGTATATTCTGAACCATCATCACTGTAAGAATAAACAATGGTATATCCCTGACTAGTCCAAGTTCCTGAGGTAGAACCTGTCTTTCCATTCGGATTTTGCATGTAAGCAGCTGGCATGGCCATGAAACCACTCATTTGAGTTAACATACCGTATGCTTGTGGATTAGCCGTTTCCATTCCGGCAGGAGCAATTTTAGAAACATCAATAGTTGCAACTTTTGGAGTAAACGTTTTGCTACCGCTGTCGTCTTTACTACAACTAACAGTTACAATCGCTAAGCACAATACAGTGAATCTGATTAATAATTTTTTCATAAAATGTTTTGTTTTTTTAATGTTAAGACCACAAATAAAATATAATTTTTGTTACCAAACAATAAACAATTGTTATTTTTTATAGGTTTAATCACTAAATAACAAATACTTAACCATATTTACTGACTATTCTTCAATAACGTCTCAAGAAATAATTTGCCCATCCTGCATCGTAATGGTGCGTTGGGTACGGCCAGCAAAATCAGTATCGTGCGTTACAATTAGCAATGTTTGCTGCTGCTCTTGCGTGAGCTCCTTAAAGATATCAAACACCATATCACTATTCATTTTGTCCAAGTTTCCTGTGGGCTCATCACCCATTATGACTAATGGATTGTTAATAAGCGCACGAGCAATAGCTACCCGTTGCTTTTGTCCTCCACTCAGCTGGTTTGGCATCTTCAACGCCTGATCGGCCATATCCAACGTTTTCAAATGTTTCATCGCGTGATGCTCCACTTCAGCTTCTGATAATTTATTCAATTTCAAACCGGGCAACATCACATTTTTCAACACATTGTATTCGGCCAACAAATAATGAAACTGAAATACAAAGCCTATTTTCTCATTCCTGATTTGCGCCAATTCCGTATCCGTCTTCCCCGTAATCAAATTGTTTTCCAAATACAGCTCTCCCTCATAATCAGTATCCATAGTAGACAATAAGTACAACAACGTCGACTTACCGCAACCGGATTTGCCTACAATAGAGACAAACTCGCCCCGACTAATAAGCATATCAATCTCCTTCAACACCTGAAACTTTAAAGGGTCGTAGAAATACTTAGTCAATTTCTTAGTCTCTAAAACTATATCACTCATTTCAAACTATAAAATCATTCGTGCCCTCATGGCGAAAACCATTCAACCCAATCTATCAAAAATCATTCGTGCCTTCGTGGCTAAACTATTTTCCCCTAATAATCTCCACAGGATCAATCTTACTGGCTTTTAAAGCCGGAAACAAACCCGCAATAAAAGTCGTGATCAAAGCAAAGGAAATCCCAATACTATAAAACATCGGATTATAATTAATCGGATAAGTCTTGACCGTAGGCAATGACGCGGTGTTGAACGGAATAATATCAACGATGCTCGATAAGATGTAACCAAATAATAGGCCAAACAAACCTCCGGCCAAACCGATAATCATCGATAAAGCTATAAAGATCCACTGCACATCACTCCCCGAAAAACCAGTGGCTTTCAGGATTGCAATACTGTCCATTTTCTCAAAAATCATCATGTTCAAGATATTATATATCCCAAAACCCGCCACAATCAATAAAACAATACCCACCGCATACGAAATCAAACTTCTAATGGAACTACCGGTCTCAAATTGGGAATTCGTCGTTTGATAATCGATGGTATCTAAACCAAATTTCTCTTTAAATTCTTTAGCCAGGGCAGGTGACGTAGCTATATCATAAGTCTTCACTTGGATATCGGTGATATAATTCGTTGGCTCTCCCAGCAATTTCTGAGCCGTAACTAGTGAAGTATAACTCATCGTATTGTCGATATCCGCAATCCCTACTTGCGAAATTCCGACTACCTTTAAAGAAGCTAAATTACCTTTAGAGGTCGTAACCTTAATAATATCACCCTTTTCCAACAACATCTTGTCAGCCAAACCTTTCCCAATAATGATACTGTTGTTTTGCAACAAATCGGGAACCTGACCCTCAATGATATAATCGCTTATCTTAAATAACTTCTCTTCGGCCAACACATCAATGCCATTAATCATGCCCGCAATTTCGATGGTACCCGAATTGAAAAAGACGGGGGCCGTCACTTTAGGAGCGACATCAATAATGCGAGGATCTAGTTTAAGGGTGTGGATAACCGACTTGCAATTATAAATCGCCTTACCCCTATCCTTGGGTTTCACGGAGGAAATGAAGTTGGTGTTGCCTTGATGTTTTTTTGAAAACGAAATAGGCTGTTGTTCAGAGGGTTTGATTTCGTTATATAAACGAACGTGTGGAGTCCTATTCAGCATCAATCCATCCAGCAAATCGTTCATCCCATTCATAAAGCTTACCAAAGTAATAAACATCGCAATCCCAAAAGTAACCCCCACAGCGGCGACGATCGTTTGCTTCAATCGCGCCCGGAGCAAATGCAAGGCAATGTTTAAAATGAGTTTAACATTCATTACTTAGGCTTATATATCGTTTCAGTCGCATTTAATCCAGACAACACTTCCACGTGTTGGTAATCACTCAATCCTACAGCAACCTTGCGCTTTTCATCCTCGTTCACTAGAACATAAGTGTTGTCGATCAAATAAGCCCTCGGAATGGTCAAGACATTCTTTTTTGTTTTAATGATAATATTGGCCTCCGCTGTTAAATTAGGATACAATTGCTTAGGTGGTGCTGTAAAATGAGCCTCTATCTTAAAGGTTCTAGATCGCTCATCCATAATCGGATAGATCTTATCCACGGTAGCCTCAAAAACCTTCCCTTTATAACTATCCATCGTAACTTCCATCAACTGACCTATTTTCACTTTGACCATATCATTCTCATCCACATCCAAAGCTAAGACATACGAATTCTTCTCTCCTATAATCGCCAAAGGCGTCTGGGTCGTAATCAAAGTACCTTCTTTCACTAAAACATCAAACAACTCCCCCGAAAAAGCACTTTTAATCGTAAAGTCGCTCTGTGCCTTTTCATTAATTCTCAAAGTGACGCTATTTCGACTTTGTTCATTTTTCAATTGGGCGCGCAGCTGTGACAACTGCTTCAAAGCGGCTTCATAATTGGACTTGGAGTTTTTGTAAGCCAACTCCACACGCTCATAATCCACCTCGGATATGACATTGTATTGCTTAATATTCTTATTGCGGTTGTAGACAGACTGGTCAAGCGCTAGCTTGTCCTTAGCTACCTGAACCTTGGTCTCTAACTCCCCTATCTTGTCTTGTATGTAATGATTGCTTTCCTGACTCAGCTGATAAGCTAAGCGAGCATTCTCCGTATTCAAAGCAGCTTTCTCATTTTCAATTTGAAATAACGATTGGCCTTTTTGAATGGATTGGCCTGCCGTTACAGCAATCTGCTGCAACACCCCGTTTACCGTAGAATAAACTGTATACTGATTCTCTGATTTTACCACCCCAGAAGCATAGACACTCTCTGTTACAGTTCCCAAATTAGGTTGTAACTCCCCCTTATCTATTTTGGAACAAGAAACTACAAACAGTAAAGTGAGCAAACGAAATAAAGTAACTAATTTCATGGCGTAGGCTTTAGTCTAATTTTTATACTCAAATTTACAACATATAAGCTAGCAAAGGGCTAACATTTATGATAAATAAAAAAGAGCTCGGCACAAGAAAATGAAATGCAAAACTTTACGCATTTGCTTTTATAATTCTTCTTTTAGAAACCCATATTCGACAAAACACAAAGTGTCATGGCTTACATGTTGATTTTCAAAGACTAACAACATGACATTATTCTTATATTGACAAAAAAACAAGAACATGTATAGCTATCAAATGATACAGTAATGACGTTAAGTCAGGAGAACATAAATTACAAGCTAAATATAATAAAGAATATATAGATTTTTTTTAACAACAGGATAACCGATGCCTGAATTAAGTAGGTAAATTTATGGTACAAAGCATGAAAAAAAATATTTTATTAGTAACCTTACTTTATTTTGGTTTTACTAAAGCACAATCGACCGCGATCGAGTGGCAAAAATCTTTGGGTGGTTCAAGTTATGAAGAAGCCAAATGTATTCAAGCAACACCAGATGGGGGTTACATTCTGGCTGGAAACACCGCTTCTTCCAATGGTAATTTATCAGGAATACATTCAACAAATAACTCCGATGGTTGGGTGGTTAAATTAAGTAGTACCGGTACCATCGAATGGCAAAAATGTCTTGGAGGTTCTGATTTCGATATTTTCAATAGTATCCAACCTACTAGCGACGGAGGTTATATTGCAGTAGGATATACCAATTCTAATAATGGCGATGTATCAGGAAATCACAGTGCAAGCAGCATTGGCTATTATCCACCCAACCATAACTTTTTTGATAGTACAGATGCTTGGGTAGTAAAACTGAGCAGCACGGGTACTATCGAATGGCAAAAGTGTTTGGGAGGAACAGGTACTGATGAAGCCAAAAGTGTTCAATTTATTGCTCAAGGAGGATATATAATTACTGGATACACAACTTCTAACGATGGAGATGTTTCAAATCATCGTACAAATATTGATGAAACAACTAATTATCCATGGAATACTTATGATATTAGTCCAGATGCATGGGTAGTAAAACTAACTAGCTCAGGTGAAATAGTATGGGAAAAATGCTTAGATACGGGAAACATCGATAATGTTATCTTTAATTCAGAATATGGTGAAAGTATTCAGCCAACAGTAGATGGCGGGTATATTATGTCAGGGGGGACTAAACTTAAAGGTCCTGATAATTCTATAAATTATCCTGTTACTCCTTGGGTTGCTAAATTAGATAGTAATGGCAATAAACAATGGGAGGACATCAATACACAATGTACAATTAATGGCTCATATACCGACATACAGCTTACAACTGACGGAGGGTATATCATGACGGGGTATCAATGCGAGAGTCTCTATGTACTTAAAATAAATAGTATTGGTACTAGGCTATGGCAAAAATGGTTTGGTGGGTCGAATTACGAGGGTGCTCGTAGTATCAAACCTACTATAGATGGAGGTTATATTGTAGCAGGCGAGACCTACTCTAATAACGTAAATGTAACTGGAAATCATGGTTCTTATGATGCCTGGGTTGTAAGATTAAACAGTATGGGTGATCTACTATGGCAAAAATGTTTAGGAGGAACTGGTTTTGACGGAGCTAATAGTATTCAGACCACCACTGATGGGGGGTATATCATGGCTGGCTTTAATACTTCAACAGATGGGGATGTTTCTGGAAATAATGGTTCCAAGGATCTTTGGGTAGTAAAATTAACGTCCGATCTTCCGCCAGCAAGCACTAGTTCTCAAACTTTCTGCCAAGGAGCTACCGTGGCTAGTTTAGTAGCAACGGGTTCAGCTTTACGTTGGTATACGGTAGCCACAGGTAGCACAGCACTAGCTAATACGGCAGTACTAACAACTAGAACCTATTATGTTTCTCAAACGGTAAGTGGTGTTGAGAGTCTTAGAGTTCCAGTTACGGTTACAGTAAACACCTTGCCTACTACTCCGGGGACTATTTCTGGTACTGTTTCTCAAGGAGCTTTAGTAGGTACAACTACTACAGCAACCTATTCTATAGCTGCTGTTGCAGGGGTTTCTTCTTATTTTTGGACTCCTCCAACTGGGGCTTACATTGTCTCTGGTCAAGGAACTACTAGTGTAGCTGTTAATTTTATGGATGTCCCAGAGGGTGTTGGTAACATTGGAACTATAATGGTTCAAACGGTAAATGAGTCAGGATGTAAAAGTGTTGCCAAAACACTAATGCTTACCAAAGCTCTGCCTAGCGCTCCTTCAACTTTAATTTTGACCAATGGTATTTCAGCTACGGCGATAACCAATATTTCAAAATATACGGGATCTACAACCATCCTAAAATTAAGTGCCGCACCAGTCGCCACGGCTACTTCCTATGAATGGGAACTCCCTGCTGGCGTGAACAGAACTGATGGTTCAGGTACAACTACTGTGGCTCCCTATATTTTTGTTAACTTTCAAGGAGTTAATAGCTTAAATACTTCAAGCTATACTTTGACTTCAGGAGTCGTAAACTATGTAATACGAATAGGTGTTATGGCTAAAAACGGAGTTGGAGCTTCAATAACTAATAATTCAAATTTAGTTAATCCAACTACAACCTCGACGGCTAAATTAGTAAAATTGACCGCTACTATCCCTTCTGCGGTCGCAACCGTGTCAGGCCAAACAACTAGTTTATGTGGTGGTAATACCTATCCATACTCTTTGACAGCTTCTACCACAGCCAATACATATACAATCACCGCTCCATCGGGTGCGGTTGTAAGATCAGCAAACAATCAATCTAACAATCAAAATACGCTGAGCACTAGTGACTTGTCATTTACCGTAACCTACGCATCATCTTTTTTAATTAACACAACAACTACCTCAGCCGATAAAACCATTACAGTTACAGCTGTAAACGGAATTGGAAATAGTTCAATAGTAAAAACTGTAACCTTATCGACTGCAATGCCAACCGTTAGTTCCATAAGTGGCGGCACTACATATTCAAATTGCAATCAAACTTTTACAGCCGCTAATGTTCTTGGAGCTATTGAATATACATGGATCGTTCCTGCAGGCGCTTCTATTATAAGTGGCCAAGGATCTTCTTCCGTGGTTGTGAATTATGGAAGCTTAACGGGCGTGCAAACCCTCAAAGTAAAAGCAACCAATGCTTGTGGTGTGTCAAGTGCTGTAAAGAGTATAACTTTGACACGAGGTACTTGCACTTCTGGACTGAAACAAGAGGACAACATCATTAATCGCAATAATACAATAGTTTTATATCCTAACCCAACGAGAGATTGGTTAACTATTAGCAACAATACTAACTCTTCAATAGATAAAGTAATCATTATTGATTTACTAGGGAACATTATAGTAGAGAATAGACCAACTAATAATAAAATTGACGTTGCTCAATTCGCCTCAGGAACTTATATCATTGAAGCTTATTCAGGTGAGGAAAAATTCCGATCTAAGTTTGTTAAACTATAATTCACACTTAAAAAAAGTTATCATAAAATAAAAAAAGACCTCCCTATTGGGAGGTCTTTTTAACTATGGTATTTAATAAAAACTTTTAATACACAAAAATAGCGCGCTCACTCATCATCTCATTCACTTCATCCGCTATTTCTTCTAACAGGTCTTCATTCGTATGATTCATCAATACTTTGTCAATCATCGCCACTATCGTTTCCATATCACTCTCCACTAACCCGCGTGTCGTAATAGCAGGAGTCCCCACTCGGATACCCGAAGTTACAAAAGGTGATTTATCATCAAAGGGAACCATATTTTTATTCACGGTAATTTCTGCCTTGCCTAAAGCAATCTCAGCGTCTTTACCCGAAATGTTTTTGTTACGCAAGTCAATCAACATCATGTGATTGTCAGTCCCACCCGAAATCAAGTGATACCCTCTCTTAACAAACGCCTCAGCCATAGCCTTAGCATTCTTTTGCACTTGCAGCGCATAAGTAAAGAACTCATCCGATAACGCTTCACCAAAAGCAATTGCTTTAGCCGCAATGATATGCTCTAAAGGCCCACCTTGATTCCCAGGAAATACCGACATATCTAATACATGCGACATCATTCTGATTTCTCCTTTTGGAGTAGTCAATCCCCATGGGTTTTCAAAATCTTTCCCCATCATAATCATTCCGCCTCGCGGCCCGCGCAAGGTCTTATGCGTAGTTGTGGTAACAATATGACAATGCGGTATAGGATCATTCATCAACCCTTTAGCAATCAAACCTGCTGGATGGGAAATATCGGCTAACAATAAAGCGCCTACACTATCCGCAATCGCTCTAAAACGAGCAAAATCCATATCGCGAGAGTAAGCCGAAGCACCTGCTATAATCATCTTAGGTTGCTCTTTAGTAGCAATCTCTTGTATCTTATCATAATTCAACACGCCTGTTTCTTGGTCAACACCATAAAATACCGGACGGTACAATTTTCCCGAAAAGTTCACCGGCGAACCATGAGTCAAATGGCCCCCATGGGACAAATCAAATCCTAGAATAGTATCGCCAGGTTTCAAACAGGCAGCAAATACCGCCGTGTTGGCTTGCGAACCGGAATGCGGTTGCACATTAGCATACTCGGCTCCAAACAATGCTTTGGCACGGTCAATAGCGATTTGTTCAATCACATCCACTACTTCGCACCCTCCATAATAACGTTTGCCTGGATATCCCTCAGCATACTTGTTAGTCAATACGGAACCCGCCGCTTCCATCACCTGATCACTTACAAAGTTCTCAGAAGCAATGAGTTCAATCCCGTGTATTTGTCTTTCTTGTTCCTCAAGAATAAGGTCAAAAATCTGTTCGTCGCGTTGCATTTGAATTTATTTCGTTAAATTAAGTCCAAAATTACAAAAATGGTTTGTTACTTTAAGACTAAATGATATATTTGATTGCTAATTTTTCAACAATAAATCAACAAAAAAATGCCCATAACTACCAACAACCCTATCCGAAAATCTTGGCTCTCTGTTCCCGAAAACAGTGACTTCCCTATTCAAAACATTCCCTTTGGTGTCTTCCTCACTAAAGAAGATGTGATCACCATCGGGACAAGAATCGGTGACTATGCTATCGATTTAGGAGCGCTACAACAACTCAATTATTTTGAAGGTATCGAATTAACCGACGATATGTTCATGCAAGATACCTTGAACGACTTTATATCCGATGGTAAAAAAACCTGGCGCCTAGTGCGAAACCGCATCGGAGATATCTTCGACAGCAACAACCCGAAACTAAGGGACCATAAAGAACACCGCGACATCGTAGTCTTCAAAATTGAAGATGTTGAAATGCAATTACCAGTTTTAATTGGAGATTATACCGACTTCTATTCCAGCAAAGAACACGCGACGAATGTGGGTAAAATGTTCCGCGATCCAGAGAATGCTTTGCTGCCTAATTGGCTGCATATACCCGTAGGATACCACGGAAGAAGTTCGACAATTATCCCGTCAGGCATTCCGATACACCGACCGATGGGACAAACGTTGCCCAATGGTGAAACGTCTCCAGTGTTCGGACCTTCTCGCTTGGTGGACTTCGAACTAGAAACAGCCTTCATCACTACCGATGCCAACATCATGGGAGAAAACATTCCAGTGAATGAAGCCGAAGATTATATCTTTGGTATGGTACTCCTAAACGATTGGAGCGCACGCGACATTCAAAAATGGGAATACGTGCCACTCGGACCCTTTTTAGCCAAAAACTTTGCGTCTTCGATTTCGCCTTGGATCGTTACGATGGATGCTCTTGAACCTTTTAAAACCAAAGGGCCTACGCAAGAACCGATGCCGTTGCCTTACTTGCAACAAAAAGGAAAACACGCCTACGACATTCACCTAGAAGTCTACGTCGAACCCGAAAATGTAGAAGCTTCTTTAGTGTCTAAATCCAATTTCAAGTATATGTACTGGTCCATGTCACAGCAACTAGCGCACCATACCTCCAACGGCTGTCGTGTGAACTCGGGCGACATGATGGGATCAGGCACCATCTCTGGCCCGACGCCTGATAGCTACGGTTCTATGCTAGAACTTACTTGGGGGGGCAAAAATCCTATAATAATGAAAGATGGTAGCGAACGTAAGTTCATTAACGACAACGACACCGTAACCATGAAAGGGTATTGCCAAAACCATTCAATCCGCATCGGATTTGGAGAGGTATCAACCAAACTTTTACCGCCCTTCGTAAGAAAATAACAAACAAACAAACACTAACTATACTTCAATTCATACCATGAAAAATACTGCTTTATCGCACATCCATGAGAGTTTAGGGGCCAAAATGGTTCCCTTTGCTGGCTATAACATGCCCGTACAATACGAAGGGGTAAATGCCGAACACGAAATCGTACGCAATGGTGTGGGTGTCTTTGACGTATCCCACATGGGTGAATTTTTACTTTCAGGAGAAAATGCATTAGCACTAATCCAAAAAGTAACGTCCAACGACGCTTCCGTACTAGAAATAGGCCGGGCTCAATATTCGTGTTTGCCTAATAACGACGGCGGCATCGTAGACGACTTAATCGTATACCGCCTAAAAGACCAACAATACCTATTAGTAGTAAATGCGTCCAATATCGACAAAGACTGGAACTGGATTTCCAGCCACAACGACCTTGGAGTAGACATGCACAACATCTCTGAAGACTATTCACTACTTGCTATCCAAGGACCTAAAGCAGTTGAAGCCATGCAAGCGCTAACATCAGTAGACTTGGCTGCAATCAAATACTACCACTTCGAGGTAGGTCCATTCGCTGGCATCGAAAACGTAATCATATCTGCTACGGGATATACAGGTTCAGGGGGATTCGAAATCTACTGTAAAAACGAAGAAGTAGAACAAGTATGGACTAAAGTATTCGAGGCAGGAGCTGCCTTCGGAATTAAACCTATCGGCCTTGCTGCTAGAGATACCCTGCGCCTTGAAATGGGGTTCTGTTTATACGGAAACGATATTAACGATACTACTTCTCCGCTAGAAGCGGGACTAGGTTGGATCACCAAATTCACCAAAGAATTCACCAACTCTGAAAACCTAAAACATCAAAAAGAAGCAGGAGTAAACAAAAAACTAGTCGGCTTCGAATTAATTGAAAGAGGTATTCCAAGACACGACTACGAAATCGTAGATGCCGACGGGAATAACATCGGTATCGTAACTTCTGGAACCATGGCACCTTCCTTAGGGAAAGGAATCGGAATGGGCTACGTGAAAACCGAATTCGCGGCAGTAGAGACCGAAATCTACATCCAAATCCGTAACAATAAAGTAAAAGCAAAGGTGACCAAAATGCCTTTCTATAAAAAATAAATTTGTGAAAAGAATTAACGTTGTCCTTTTGCTTGTTCCTGTATTTTTCTTTGGTCAAACCGAAAAGAATCCTTGCGAAACCTTGGCAAAAATCAACGCCATGATTCAACAACAGCACTATAAACCTAAACCGATAGACGATAGTTTGTCGGTTTATGTTTTCAATACGTTTCTTAGTACACTAGACGAAGAGAATCGTCTATTTTTAGAACCCGAAGTCAATGCCCTTAAAAAATATCAATACAAGATAGACGACAATATTCTATCAAAAAATTGCGCCTTTCTGCACGAGTTTTATTTGGCCTATAACAAAACTATAACTAGGTACAATTCATTAATAGCATCCCTTGAAAAAGAACCGTTTCCATTAAACAGCACTGAAAAGGTGGTCTTTTCCAAAGATCCCTTTCCCTACGTTAAAGATGAGATCGAAATAAAGCGTTTGTATAAAAAAAGATTGCTGTTTAATACTCTAAGAGAAATTTCAGAGCTGAGCAATAACAAAGATTCATTAGCGGCTAATTTTGACAAGTTGGCGCCAAAGTACAAGAGCAAAGCTTTTGAAAAAGCAAAATGCAAAATAGAAGGCTATCAATTGACCGAAACCGAGTTCCAAGGTATGTTCTTCAATGTGTTTTGCTCCTATTTTGATCCACACACCGAATTCTTTTCGGCCAATGAAAAATCATCGTTTTTTTCTGCAGTTAGTTCAGATAACATGAGTTTTGGCCTATATGTATCAATGTCGGATAAAGATGAATTGTCAGTAGAGGATATTTTACCTGGAAGCTCTGCCTATTTTACGGAGAAAATTGATAAAGGTGATTTGTTACTGAAAATAAAATATGGGACCGAAGTTTATGAAACAGGTTGTACTTCTATGAAAAAAATAGATGAAATCATTAATTCCAATGATTATAAAACGGCCGATTTTACCTTACGAAAAAAGAGTGGCGAAATCTACACTGTAAGTTTGGTCAAAAAAATAATGAAGGATTACCAAAACAACGTATACAGTTTTAAAATAAAAAAGGATCAGGCTACCTTTGGTTATATCAGAATCCCGAGCTTCTACTCCACTTTTGAAAACGGAAAATCAAATGTAAGCAACGATGTATCTAAGGAAGTCTACAAATTACAAGACGACCATGTTGACGGTATTATAATTGACGTAGAAAACAACGGTGGTGGCTCTATGGATGAAGCCATACACTTATCGGGTTTATTTATTGATGTAGGCCCCTTGGCGGTCATGAACAACAATAAAAACAAAAATGAAATTCTAAAAGATACCAATCGTGGAACTATTTATAATGGACCAATGGTGGTTATGATTAATGGTTTTTCTGCTTCTGCCAGTGAATTTTTCACCAATGCCATGCAAGATTACAATAGAGCTGTAATTATTGGAAACCGTTCGTTGGGAAAAGCTACGATGCAGCGCGTATTTCCTATAACTGATTCTAATGATGCGTTTTTGAAAATAACATTAGAAAAATTTTATCGTATAACTGGCAAAAGTAATCAATATACTGGCATTACTCCTGATGTTGAAATTCCGTTATTGTTTGACAAACAAATGCCGAGGGAGGACAGTCAGGATACCGCTTTAAAAAATGACATAATCAGTGTAAATCTTAAATACAACAAATTTGGGAATGAGGCATATTCACAAGCAATAACGCTGAGCAAGAAAAGAATTGAAGAAAGTGTTGATTCAAAAAGAATAAATGACTTAAATACTAAAATAGCACCTTTTTATGAGGTAAGCTTACCACCGATAACATTGCAATTTGATGCGGTTTATAATGATGTAACCAAAATAAATACGCTTTGGAAAACAATCAAATCTGCCAATGAAAAAGAATATTCCATAGAAGTCGAACAAAACACGACAGATCGTGAAACCCAAAAATTTGATGACTATTTGAAAAGTTGCACTACCGAAAGAATTAAAGATATCAAACAAAACTTCCACATATTTGAAGCGTTGAACATTCTTGATGACATTAAAAACTCTAAACTATAATACCATGAAAGTAAAAACCGTAACGATTATCCTCTTTTTACTTAGTTTATCTATACATGCACAAGAATTTAAAACTCCTGTCGATTATTTATCCTATATGGGCAAAGAACAAGACAATACTACCAAAAGCATGTGGAAATACACTTTGGCAGTAGCACATTCCAAAAATGCACGTAAAATTGATAATACTCGTAAACAACTAATCAAAAGCATACAAACCGCTTCTAAAAAAATCAGTACTTTAAAAGATGGCTATAAAGGCGATGTCGAGTACCGAAACAAAGTAGTTGATTTTCTGAGTATCTCTGAGAAAAGCATTAATGAAGAATACGATAAAATCATTGACATGCAAGAAGTAGCCGAGCAATCCTATGACGCTATGGAGGCTTATATCATGATGAGAGATAAAGTGAATGAAAAAATTGATAGTGAATTCCAAAAAGTAAACCTAGCTCAAAAAGAGTTTGCACTCAAATACCATATCACGCTGAATGAAGACACTAGTGAGATTGGAAAAAAAATGAAAATATCCAATGAGGTATTTGACTATCATACTCAGTTATACTTACTCTTCTTTAAAGCCAATATCACCGATTTGAATCTGTCTGCAGCAATTGAGAAAAAAGACATTGGAACAATTCAACAAAACAATAACGCTTTAACGCAATATGCGGAGGAAGGATTGGAAAAATTAAAAACTTTAAAACCTTTCGGAGGGGATAATACTATGGTAATAGCCACTAAAAAAGCCCTAGAATATTATAAAAAACAATCGCTTCAATACACACCGAAAGTATTGGAATTTTTAATGTTTAATGAAAAATTTGAAGCCGCAAAAAAATCATTGGAATCCAAGACCGATAAAGATCGAACCAAAGAAGAAATTGACAATTACAACACTATGGTAAAACAAGTAAATAAAGAAATTGACAACTACAACAAACTTAACAACAGTTTCTTTCAAGAAAAAAATACTGCGATAGACTCTTGGAATATGACTGGAGAGAATTTTATTTCTTCACATGTGCCAGCAGATTAATTTGTAGTTTATTGCATTTGCATTAATCGAATATTACTTTATTTTTGCACAGAATTAATACCAATATAATACCGCTTAGAAATGGGAAGAGCATTCGAATTTAGAAAAGGAAGAAAAATGAAGCGTTGGTCTGCGATGGCCAAAGCCTTCACTCGTATAGGGAAAGACATCGTAATGGCTGTAAAAGAGGGAGGTCCAAATCCGGAAGCCAACTCGCGTTTGAGAGCCGTAATGCAAAATGCTAAGGCGGCCAACATGCCGAAAGAGAACGTAGAACGTGCCATAAAGAAAGCAACCGATAAGGATACTGCAAACTATAAAGAACAACTTTTTGAAGGCTATGCACCACACGGAATTGCCCTTTTAATTGAAACCGCTACCGATAACAATAACCGAACGGTGGCCAATATTAGAAGTTATTTCAACAAATGCAACGGTACTATGGGAACCCAAGGCTCGGTAGAGTTCATGTTTGACCATACCTGCAACTTCCGAATACCAAACCATGATATCGATATCGAAGAAATGGAATTAGAATTCATTGATTTCGGTGCCGAAGAAATCTTCGCCGATGAAGATGGTATCTTAATTTACGCCCCTTTCGGTAGTTTTGGAGCGATTCAAAAAGAATTAGAGAGCAGAGGAATCGAAATCCTATCCTCTGGTTTCGAACGCATCCCTCAAATTACTAAGAAGTTAACTGAAGCTGAAATGGCTGATGTGGAAAAACTTATCGAGAAAATCGAAGAAGATGACGACGTAATGAACGTCTATCACACCATGGAAGAATAAAACAATTGTTCCTTTATAATAGAAATCCGTTTAGCACCCGTTAAACGGATTTTTTTATTAAATTGATTTATAAGGACTTATAAAGTCTTCCCCCTTTTTTGTAGGGCTCACTTGTAACATTCCTACAAGCACTACGTATAATTACAGATTTTTGTCCAAGAAAATATCCCAAAATAACGCTACAAAGCGATACATCAAATAACGTAATTTGATACCAAGTTAATTTTCTGATACCACCTGAACTAAAAATCCAAACAACATTTTATAACCTAATTCATTAAATAATGACATCAGTTTTTGATTATTGGTGGGTATTCTTGCTAGTACTATCCATCTTGCTTTACAAATTCGTTTTAAGAGTGTTCTTCGGAATGGTTATCGTGCCCGAAGATAAAATTGGTCTCGTAACTAAAAAATTCGTCCTATTCGGAACCGACAAATCCCTACCCGATGGCCGCATTATAGCTACCAAAGGAGAAGCTGGGTTTCAAGCCCAAACCCTAGCCCCCGGACTATACTGGGGAAAATGGATCTGGCAATACGCCATCGATATGTCGCCCTTCACCATTATACCAGAAGGTAAAATCGGACTCGTACTAAGTAAAGACGGAAAAGAAATCCCTACGGGTAGAATTCTAGCACGCAAAGTGGACAGCGATAACTTCCAAGATGCCTCTTCGTTCTTGAACAATGGCGGACAAAAAGGTCGTCAAACCGCATTCATCACCACAGGGTCTTACCGTATCAACACGTTCTTATTCGAAATCGTAGTGGTCGACCAAGTAAAAATATTCGAAAACCAAGTGGGGATTGTAACGGCTTTGGATGGCGAACCCATTCCTATCGGCCAAATCGCTGGTAAATACGTAGAGAACCACAACAACTTCCAAGACTTCGACTCGTTCCTAGATCAAGGAGGAAACCGTGGACTCCAACCCCAAGTAATGCTAGCGGGTTCGTATTACATCAATACGTGGGCTATCCAAATCGAACAAAACCCCATGACCGATGTACCTATTGGATACGTGGGTGTAGTGATTTCCTATATCGGAGAAGACGGACAAGACGTTACGGGCGAACATTTCAAACACGGGAATATCGTGTCGAAAGGCCAACGTGGGGTTTGGATGGAACCACTAGGACCAGGTAAATACGCACTAAATAAGTATACCACCAAGTTGGAGGCGGTGCCTACAACCAACTTAGTACTAAACTGGGCTGATGCCCGCAGCGAGTCCCATAACTTGGACCACAACTTGTCAACGATTACAGTACGTTCACGCGACGGTTTCCCGTTCAACCTAGACGTATCGCAAATCATTCACGTGCCAGCCAACGAAGCGCCAAAAGTAATCGCACGTTTTGGTAGCATGACGAATCTAGTATCGCAAGTACTCGAACCAACCATCGGGAACTATTTCCGTAATTCGGCACAAGAAAGCGATGTGATTTCGTTCTTGAGTACTCGTAAAGAGCGCCAAGAATCGGCTCGTAACCATATCAAAGTGGTTTTGGACGAATACAATGTCAACGCAGTAGATACGCTAATTGGGGACATTGTTCCACCCGATTCCCTGATGAAAACGCTAACCGACAGAAAGATAGCGGAAGAAGAACAAAAGACTTACCAAACCCAAAAAATGGCACAAGAACAGCGCCAAGGGATGGAGAAAGAAACCGCAATTGCTGATATGCAGAAAGAAATTGTTCGCGCTTCGCAAAGTGTAGAGATTGCCCAACGTACTGCTGATGCGACCGTTAAGAAAGCCGAAGGTGACGCTACTAGTTTGAAGCTAAATGTAAACGCGGAAGCCGAAGCGACCAAGATGAGAGCCCAAGCCGAAGCCGAAGCTACGAAAGCCCGAGCGGGTGCCCAAGCGGAAGCAACCAAACTAAACGCCAGCGCCGAAGCAGAGAAAATCTCCAAAACGGGTCTAGCCGAAGCAGAGAAAATCATGGCCATTGGTAAATCAACCGCCGAAGCTTACCAATTACAAGTATCGGCTATGGGAGGTGATAACTTTACCAAATACAAAATCACGGAAGAAATTGGTAAAGGCAACATCAAAGTAATCCCAGACGTGCTAATCTCCGGAACCAACGGCTCCGAAGGCGGTATCAGCGGCCTATTAGGCATCAAACTGATGGAAATGATGGACACCAAATCCGATCCCGAAACGCCTAAGAAAAAATAGACGTTTCCAATTCAAACAAAAACTCCGAGCTAAACTCGGAGTTTTTTATTTAACACAAATTCCTTCTTTTGTCTTCCCCGCGAAGGTGACAATCCACGCTACCGAATGCGATATTTTGTTTTATTTAAGCTGCCCATTGCTTCGATTAACTGGAGTTCAATACCCTTTTTTAAATCCCTGCTGGCCGTAGCTGTCGATAAATCTTTAAACGTATTCATATAATCTTTTCTTGTAAATTCCTTTTGGGCAAGTTGTATGAAATACGCTAGACGATCAATATCCTTCAGTGTTCTGTTATTGTAACTTAATAGATTGTCCAAGGACGTATTAATGACTTCAAGCATATATTCTATAAAAAGAGTGGAATTACCGGCCTTATCACTTAAGGCCAAAGCCTTATAATAGTCGTTCTGCGTTTTACTAATCAAGGTTTCAAAGGGCAAAAACGCAAATACGGGATATTCTGCCATTAAAATTAAGCTTTGCCATAATCTTCCCATCCGTCCATTTCCATCCAAAAAAGGATGAATGAATTCCATTTCATAGTGAAAGACACAACTCTTGATTAAGGTTAATTCCTCAGTATCTTTTACATACTCGAACAAATCCTTCATAAGAAACGGAACGTTTTCATAAGGAGACGCCACATGTTCCACTTGGTTTCCTTTCACAATGCCAACACTTTGCTTTCTATAAGTTCCAGCAGGTTTCAGCAGACCATCCATTAAATCACGATGGGCCTTCAAAAAGCTTTTTTCGGAAGTGAAAGTATAGGCTTCTACTTTTTCATATACTTTAATAGCATTCAAAACTTCAATAATATCCTTTTCCGGACCAATAACTCGTTTGTTTTCCAGTAAAGCAGTAATTTGTGCTTCGGTCAACGTATTGCCTTCTATTTGTAAGGAGGAGTGAATAGTTTTGATCCTATGTTGCTTTCTTAAAGTAGGTGACTGTTTGTTAAGATGGTTCGCATCAACCGCTCCTATTTTCTCAGAAATAGAAGTTAGTAATCGTAATAATTTAGGCGTAAGCTCATACGGCGGCTTCATGATAGTATCATTTGATAGTATCAAAGATAGTTAATTTTCTTAATATCGTTCAGTGGTAATCCTATAAAGAGCTGTAATTGCGAACCGAATTCCAAATCATTCACTTGCCACTCCCGGGATAACCTACCCTTATCATGCCGACGAAGTAAGGACCACATGAACCTGAACTAGCATTCACGATAAACTCTAAAGAAACATAAATAGTGTCATTGTATTTTGTCATGCCGACAAAGGAGGGACCACATCAATCTTGGCTCGCATCAGTGATAACCACCTAAAGAAAACAAATCAATATCCTGACAACTACAGTAAACTGCGACTGTGACTGCGACTACCCCAAACCTACTGTTTAATAATTCTTTTAGTAATCACGCCCACTTCATCTTCGATCTTAAGCATATAAATACCCGAAGCGATCGTTGCTATGGATAGCGTTATGGTATTCCCATTGAAATCCTTGGCATAACAAACTTTCCCATCTAGAGATAGTATGGAAACGCTTGATTTTTTATTTAATCCCGTTTCGATGGTAATTTCATTTTGGGACGGAATTGGATATACTTTTATGGGATTACCAACATAGACTTCACCTCCTAAACTGGAATATCGTTGCACCGAAAAGCTAGTGTTATCCGCTTCAATTTCGCCTACATTAACCGGGAGTATTGAAGTCGTTGCCGTATTGCTAATCGTATTATATTCAAACAGAGTTCTAGTAAAGTTTTCATCAATTGTCACAAGAATGTAAGTTCTTGTAGTTTGATCAAATGTTGTTGACCCATTCTGTATCGTCAGTAAATCATTAAAGGTATATAAAGTGGTAAAGGTCCCATCTAAGGGACTTATCTGAATAATTTCTCTCGTCGTAAGTGCCGTAACTTCATTGAAAGTAGTCTTAATCGCTATGATGTTGTCGGCTTGCATGTCATAATATAAACCCGACAAGTAATACGTTATGTCTTCTAGTGGTAAAACGATTTTCTCATAACTAAAACTTATACTTTCGGTATTCATCTTATACATACTGAGCTGCAAATTGCTATCATACCCCACAAAATAATAATCGCCATTATCAGAATCATAACAGGTTCCTTCCGAAAGTGCAATTGCCGTTATCGGCTCTTCTAGGGTACCCAATTCTATCATGGTATTGTCCTCAAGATTTAGTTTGACTAGCGAAAAATAAGGCGAATCAGGGTTGGTTGTTGCTGGAATTTGGCCTTGTGGAAAGACGGTATAAATAGTACCATTAGACATGTCAATCTCAGTAGCGCTATTAAAACTGGTTTCATCATGAAGGGCGACCAACGTATTATTATCCGTTTTAAAGGCATTGAGCTGAGACGCTGCTCTAAAATAATAAGCACTTCTTTTAGCATCAAACAAGGAAGAACCTAATAAATAGGTTGGAATATCAATGGGAAAAGCTTCTTCAATTTCCGGAGTTGCGGTATTCCATTTTACGATACTGAAAGCACTATTTTCTTCTGTATAACGTATTCCCATTAAATTTACTTGAGCAAAGGATTGTGAAACGCAAAATAAAAACAATAAAGTGTACTTTTTCATAGGATAAAATTTCAATAATTAATTCGGTTTATCAAAGCGATTTTGAACGGTTACTACCTAAAAGGCAACGCGTTTACAAATTTAAATCAAAAAACCGAGCTATCGCTAACTCGGTTTTTATATTCAATACTGTAAAACTTAGTCTTTCTGTGACTTAACAGCCAAAGTATAGATTACTAATCCAAAACCTATTTTGTTAATCGCATCAGCAATATTATAAGCAACATCTACATTTCCTTTCCCTAATAAACTAGTGTACCATCCTTCGGTACCTAACATGTAGCCTAATGGGTAGATGGCCCATCCTACTAATACGAACCAACATAAAATTTTGTGTGAAGCTAAAACGTTTCCTCCAGCAGCAGCAGCAAGTTTCGAAGCTTCACCTAACCATATTTCATAAACGATGGCAAAATAAGCAAGACCAGAAACTAATCCCCAAATCCAAGCATTAGAGGGGTCAACTGCTTCTCCAAAGTAACCAGTCACCAACATGATTACTGAATAAAGAATCATTTTCCACAACAAACTTTGTTTGGCACCAGCTACTTTTAATACTAAGTAAAACTCTAAGCACATTAAAGGCACGGTTAAAATCCAATCAACATAACGGAAGAACGTTGGCGATTCTTGAAAAGAAGCCCAATAATCTCTCATGTAAAAATAATGTACCGCAGCAATAAAGGTAATCAAACCAGATACTAATACTGAGGTGCGCCATTTCTTATCAAATTGATTTAAAGATAAGAAGAAAAATGCTGAAGCTGCCATCATGGCCATACAGCCTACAAAAAAAGTAAAACCAACATAATCCGTTGGTAACATTTTCGCCGTTAACGATGAAAATAAAGGTAAATTTGTCATAATTAATTTGTTTAAATTTGTTTAGGTTAAAATAAATTGTTCAACTAAGTTAATAAATAATTAAACAAAACAAACTTTTTGTTTACTTTTTTTTTATTACCTTTAAACAAAAAGAGGTGTTTCTCATGATCAAATACGCAAATATCGCCATTATAGCTAGCTTCTTCGGATTATGGATAAATTCATATTTTCCTAATGAGCTAGAAATTATTATAGGATTTGTATTAATATTATCTTTTGGAATTCTGCATGGCGCAAACGATATAGCACTAATCTTAAATGTAAATTCTTCTAAAAAAACGGCAAATTTTTACAAAATTCTCATTTACTACGTATTCATTGTTCTAGGTGGAGCCCTATTATTTACCATACTCCCCTGGCTCGCGTTAACCCTATTTATCGTATGTAGCGGTTATCATTTTGGAGAACAACAATGGCATTTAAAGCTAAATACCCTTAGTTCGACCCCATTACGGTCTCTATTTCAAATGATCTACGGACTATTGCTGCTGTTTATACTGTTTGTATTTCATAGTATCGAAGTGCAAAAAATTATTTTAGCCATAACCTCCATTAGTATTCCAGAACAATGCTATTTACTCATTTTAGAAGTTTTACTACCGTCCTACTTCCTATTGAGCCTTTACCTATACTTTACTTATGAGCCCTTTAAAAAGGTAGTGTTTACCGAATTGTTTTATTTGATTTTGTATACCGTATTATTTAAAGTATCTACCCTAATATGGGGATTTGCTCTCTATTTTATACTGTGGCACAGCATTCCCTCCATGATCGATCAAATAAAATTTCTTTATGGAACCCTGTCTTTGCGTCATTTCAAAGCTTATTTCAAGACCGCATTCCCCTATTGGATTACGGCACTCCTCGGTATATTGTTACTTTACTTAATCTTCAGGAATGAAAAAATATTCAACGCCTTATTCTTTTCTTTTTTAGCCTCGATCACTTTTCCGCATGTAGTGGTTATTCAAAGAATGTTTGGCAAAAACAAACCATAGAGGTTGCCGCTTTATTGAAATTTGATACAAGCAAAGTAGTAACTATATAAGAATATCAAAAAATTACATAACGGCCTAAAATACAGGTCATACTACTTTTATGACTACTAAATTTAATACCAAATAAGTCATGAAAATTTCAAAAACTTGTATTGACGCTTGCTTAGCGTGTTTAACCACTTGTGAACGCTGTATTACCGATTGTATTGAAATGGGGAATAAAGAATGTCTCGTATTATGCCGGGACTGCGCTGATATTTGCGCATTATGTGCTAGATTTGAAGCTAGAGGTTCTAAATATGCCCAAGAACTGCACGCACTATGTGCCGTAATTTGTAAAGCTTGTTCAATTGAGTGTGCAAAACATGCCTCCCATCATGCCTCTTGCAAAGTATGTGCAGAAGAATGTCAAAAATGCGCCGCAATTTGCGAAGAACTAGCCACTGCAAAAGCATAATTCTACTAGTATGCAGACCCTATTGCACCGCTGAACAAGACCCCGCTCCGCAAAGTCTCCTGACTTTGAGGCCTAAACCCTGACCTCGCATAAGTGATAAGTACTTAAAAAAGCCATATGCCATCCCCTCTCTGGTGTCATGCCGACGCAGGAGGGACCGCATCAACTTGATCTCGCATCAGTGATAACCACCTAAAGAAAACAAAACCCGCTCCGCAAAGTCTCCCGACTTTGAGGCCTAAACCCTGACCTCGCATAAGTGATAAGTACTTAAAAAAGCCATATGCCATCCCCTCTCTGGTGTCATGCCGACGAAGGAGGGAACACATCAACTTGAGCTAGCATTCACGATAAGCCCTAAAGAAAACAAATCACTATCCTGACAACTACTGTAAACTGAGACTGACACGAGGCTATTGCCGACTGATGGAGCATAGCGGAATAAAACTGAGACTGAAAATTGCGACTACCTACTCCTCCACTACACTCTTTACTCCCCGCAGCACAAACTGATTGGGTTTCAATTTTTCCAGTTTATAAGTGGTCGTAACACTTCCTCGTCGGTTGGAATCAGTAGTCCTTATAAACTGCGAAGTGGTCGTGATGGCTTTCGTCTGTTCATCAATGGACAAGTAGGAATAACTACCCCAAGTCTGGCAACCCGCAGGTAGTTTAGGATTTGATTTTTCAACAGCTACTGGATAGGCCGTCCTCGTTTGGGTATTCCAATAATATAAATAACCGTCTGAATTCCCAGAGGTTTCATTAGTGACCACATAAATAAAGTAATTCCCTTGCAGCTTTAGCAACGCGATTTTTTCTAAATAGGCACCGTTTAGCCGTAAGGTTAACAATTTCTTTTTACCAACTCGGGAAATAGAAGAAATGTTGATAGCTTCTGAACCGGCTGCCTTTGAGCCTACACAATCGTATACCAACTGCTGTTCGTTAATCCGATCAATATGAATATTAACCGTATCAGTGCTTCTGATTTTATAATGTTCGGTCCAAGTACTAGTCTTTGCGGGTAGCTTTTGCCTGTCCACAACTTTTAAGAGTTCTTTTTCTAAAATGAAATAGCCTTTACTATAAATAAACTGTCCTTGCCTTATAGTGTCGATATCTACTTCCTTACTATACGCATAATTATTAGCATAATGATACTTCAAGAGTTGCTTAGACGCATCAAACCTGATATAAGGTTCCTGTTCCATATCGGCCCCATTCTCCTGGCAAAACCCAAAGTTTTCTTGTTTTCGATAAGGAATAGGATGCGTTACAACAGCGTTACCTTCAAAGGAAAGCAAAACGGCATCTCTACAATCCACCGTAAGCACACTAGCCGGCCTGCCGCCGTATTTATCAATGACGAGATAGCGTTTATCGGGCAGTTGGTAAATTGTATCTATCGAACTAAAAGTTGCTTTTTCACTCCGTTCCTTCCCATTCAAATTATAATGAATCCAAGAATACCACTCCGAATTACAATAAGCGCCACAACTTTCAAAAATAAACGTAACGATCTTAAACGAACGATCGGGTGCGTAGCTAATAACCCCTTCGTCAAGGTGGCTATTGCCCCAATTGGCTGCAATCTCCTCTACCGTGGCTAGAGAGTCTTCCTCGCTTCCTTGACTTCTAATCACTTCATTACGATAGTGTACCAATAAAAGTGAATCTTTTGGCGACAGCACTTTATCATGGATGATTTGCCCCATGGCAAAAGAACTGCAAAGCAGCAGCATAAATACTATATATTTAGTGAGTAAGGCAAACATTCTTTTATTTTATTATTTGTTTTAATCCGTCCAATAGCAAAGTTTATCAGTGCCTGACAGCTTTCAAATTAACCATACATTAAATAAGAAACCTTATCTTATCTTTCACCTACTTTGTTATTCCCGCGAAGGCGGGAATCTACAATCCAACAATCCACGCACCCCCCGCTCCGCAAAGTCTCCCGACTTTGAGGCCTAAACCCTGACCTAGCATAAGTGATAAATTCTAAAAACACTTATTCCCTTCTCCTCTAATCCGATAGCGTAGATTTGAAATCCGTGCCTGCAATATAATGCATCTTTTGTGGTACGAAACGGCTTTTAGCAATAGTTTATTTACAATAGTGGTAGTATTTTCTTTTTAACCATTTCAGTATCATCTCTCCAATCATTTCCCTTGTTATCTTTCCAATTTGTAACCATTACAACTTTGCCTTCTTTGTTTACAAGGATATATTTTGAATAATCATCAATATTTTCAAACTCTTTTGGAGTGATTTCCGTTACAAATTTTTTATTTTTTTTACGTCTCTTAACACCATATATTTCATCTTTAAGAACAACAACGTTTATATCGTCTTTTATTTTTTTCAGATAATCTATGGCTTGTTTTGTCATTTCGTCATTTTCAGCTTCAACTAATAACACATAAAATTCAAGATCATGTTCTTTCGCAAATTTAATGGCGTTTGGTAAATGTAATCTACATGGTTCACACCAAATTCCGAATGTAAAAAACAAAGTGTTTTTCTTATTTGAATTTTTTGCCATACAATTTATATCATTTGTGTCAATGGCGTAAATGTCATTATAAATTGATTTTTTCAGATTACACTTTTCTTGTGCAACTAGTAAAAAGCTCATGAAAAGACTAATTAATACTATTTTTTGTTTCATATCTAATTTTAAGTACATCGATGATGTGTAGTTTTCTGTGGCAAATTTATAGACAACGTGCTATAGCTAGACGCATGAGCGGGATTTTTAACAATTAGTCCTACAGCTATTCAAAATTTCAACTTCGTAGTTTCTGGCGAAAGAAAGCTAAATGAACTATTGCAACGTTTACCGCTGTTGTAGGCAGTTATATTATTAGTAATCCGTTAAATCAAGTTCGTCAAAATCTTTTATTTCAGATAGTTTTATAAGTTTTGTGGCAGTGATTTTTTTCCAGGTTTCCTTATAATTGACGTTCGAGTCGTCTTCGTCATCTTTATTAAGGTTGTCCATTGTAAGCTTCTTTTTTGTTAGGAAATTAATGCTCACTTGAAATTGAGGAACAGGACCTCGGCTTGAATACGAATCATAACCAATTAGTTCAAAATTACCGTTATTATATCTAAATGTATAACTCCAATTTCCATATCTTCCGTGACCATAACTAATATACAGCTTTCCTTTTTTTATTTCAACTTCAAGTTCGGGAGCAAAATACACGCCACCATCCTCGTTTTCGGACGAAAAGCAATCGTAATTTTTTACCGCTACTACGTAACTGTTCCCTTTATTTAGTAACACAAGAATACCTCTGCGATTTCGGTCCAGTTCCCCACGATCTTCGTCCTGTATAATTTTACTTTTGTCTGTTCCTTTAATAATAAGGACAATATCTTCCAATCCGTCTTTATTCAAGTCACCTTTTATTTCGTTCCAACCTCCGGCTGAAATGCCACCTTCATACTTGTGAATCACATAACCCTTCGGAATGAAGTCCAATGGATTTTTCTTTTCTTGAACTTGGCCAAAAACTGAAATTGTCCAATTAATCAATAAAAATGCAAATAAGTTTTTCATTAAGATGTGTCCTATAATTGCCCGTATAGTTCCGAGGCTTCGCGTCAGTGGCGAACTTCGGAACTTTTTATTTTCTGTTAAAGATAAAAATTCTTGCGAAACGTGATCGTGAACTTACCACAAAATTAGGAACCTGCCTGCCGGCAGGCAGGTTATGAGAAACGGCTGTTAGCAGGAGCATTTATTAATGTTTTATCACAACTAATTGAACATTTTCTTTGTTGTCCAAGTCGTTTTTAAATTCGTCTTCATCTCTTATTGTTCCCAAATCATATATCAGAAATAATAGATGATTATATTTTTTTCTATAAGCATTAATATCTGCATTAATTTCGTCAACCAAAACTTTAGATTTTGTTTTAGTTTTTGAAATCTTAATTTCTAATGCTAAATCAAGTTTTAGAAATATGAAATCAGGTTTATATTCTTTTATAGAAACTTTTATACGTCCAACTTCTCTATCATAATCGATTCCCTTTGAAAATCCTTTACCAATTAATATTTGTTCAACGGTATCTTGAACATATTGTTCGTTTTCAGGCTCAACCATTATTGCTTTCCGTAATGTTGACTGTAAAAAATTTTTGAGATTTAGTATTTCTTCATTCTTTACATCTAATTTGTTTTCTAAAGTTGAACGTAATAAAGCAACATTAGTAATTACAGAATCAAAATACATTTTTTGTTGTGGACGAAGCGTGTCACCCCAATCTTTTACTTTTTCAATATCGTAAATGTCAAAAATAACATTTGCTTCAAGTTCTTTGTGAGTTAGAATGGCAATGTCATTATACTTTCTCATGAAAGTTTTATAATTGCTGAAAGGCCACATATCACTTTGATCTGTTGTTCTGTAAATAAACTTTAAAGCATCTTCAAGAGCTTTCGTATTTTCGAGTAGATTCTTTAAGGTTGTCTTATTCACGATTGTTGTGTTAATGTTGCTGCTAACGGTCCTGCGGATATGTCGAGTAGTGTTGCGAGGCACTCGCATAAGCTACGGAAGACATTAGACGCTATTCGTCATATCCGCTGTTAGCGGATAGTGCCGAAGGCTGACGATTAGCAGTCG
>JBJONL010000016.1:0-54618 GCA_046051865.1 Bacteroidota bacterium
AAGGCTCTTGTCCTGCTGCTCCAGTATAATCACATAAGTGGAAATCGGTTGGCGTAACCGCCTCTGGCGTTGGGTCCACGATAAGGGGTAAGGTAATAACGGTATAACAGTCTGCCGATTCCACCGACTCCACGCGTACATAAACCACCTGATCATTCACATCAATATTGTTGTAAGCGGCCGGTGTAGGGATAAAAGTTCCATTGATTTGAGCATCAGTGATGGTTTCATGGAAACTAATCGGATACGCAGTACCACCACTCAAACCCGCAATAACTTGGGTTAAATCAAACACTCCAAATCCATCATTATTAGGATCACAATAATGCAAAGCAGGTAAAGCAGTTACTTGAGGTAAGGCGTAAACCGTTATCGTAAGCGTGGCAGTGGTAGCACACTGGCCACTAGCAGGGGTAAACGTATAGATCGTTGTAGCGGTGTTGTTTAAGGCAGGTGACCAAGTTCCCGTAAATCCATTTAAAGACGTAGTAGGTAAGGGTGCCAAATAACTACCCGAACAAATAGGCGCTACCGCAGAAACAAGCGTAACGGTATTCGGAAGTATGGTAAGGGTTAAAGTCGTTGCCGTAGTACACTGCCCAACCGCAGGGGTAAAGGTGTACGTGGTGGTTATCGTAGTATTGAGTGCAGGAGACCACGTGCCTGTATAGCCTTCTAGCGAAGCAGTAGGCAACGGGCTGATCGTTACGCCTTCACAAACCGGAGCAATCGAAGCAAAGGTAGACGAGCCTATCGGATTCACCGTAATGGTAAGCGTTGCGGTAGTTGCGCATTGTCCGGCCGTTGGGGTAAAGGTATAATTAGTCGTAGCGGTATTATCCAAAGCAGGCGACCACACTCCGGTGTACCCATTAAGGGAGGTCGTAGGTAAGGCCGTCAAGGTACCTCCTGAACAAATAGGCGCAACAGCAGTAAAGGTTGGAAGTATATTCGGATTCACCGTAATGGTAAGCGTTGCGGTAGTTGCGCATTGTCCGGCTGTTGGAGTAAAGGTATAGGTAGTCGTAGCGGTATTGTTAAGAGCAGGCGACCATACTCCCGTGTACCCATTAAGGGAGGTCGTAGGTAAGGCCGTTAATGTTCCGCCATCACATTTCGGCGCAACAGCAGTAAAGGTTGGAAGGATATTCGGATTCACCGTAATAGTAAGCGTTGCAGTAGTTGCGCATTGTCCGGCTGTTGGCGTAAAGGTATAAGTAGTCGTTGCGGTATTGTCCAAAGCAGGCGACCAAACTCCCGTGTACCCATTAAGGGAAGTTGTTGGTAAGGCCGTTAACGTTCCTCCATCACATATCGGTGCCACCGCGGTGAACGTTGGAAGTATATTCGGATTCACCGTGATGGTAAGCGTTGCGGTAGTAGCACACTGGCTAGCCGTTGGGGTAAAGGTATAAGTAGTCGTAGCGGTACTGTCCAAAGCAGGCGACCAAGAGCCAGTATACCCATTAAGGGAAGTTGTTGGTAAGGCTGTTAACGTTCCACCATCACATATTGGTGCCACCGCAGTGAACGTTGGAAGGATATTCGGATTCACCGTAATGGTAAGCGTTGCGGTAGTAGCACACTGGCTAGCCGTTGGGGTAAAGGTATAAGTAGTGGTTGTGGTATTGTCCAAAGCAGGCGACCACGAACCCGTATATCCTTCAAGCGAGGTAGTCGGCAATGCATTCAGCGTTCCTCCTGAACAAATCGCAGCCACAGCGTTAAACGTTGGTGTTGTATTTGAAGTAACAGCAATAGTTAGGGTCGCGGTAGTAGCGCACTGCCCAGCTGTTGGCGTAAACGTATAGGTAGTCGTAGCGGTATTGTTAAGAGCAGGCGACCAAACTCCCGTGTACCCATTAAGGGATGTAGTAGGTAAAGCCGTTAAGGTACCTCCTGAACAAATAGGCGCAACAGCAGTAAAGGTTGGAAGTATATTCGGATTCACGGTGATGGTAAGCGTTGCGGTAGTAGCACAAAGCCCAGCCGTTGGGGTAAAGGTATAAGTAGTCGTAGCGGTATTGTCCAAAGCAGGCGACCAAGTCCCGGTATACCCATTAAGGGATGTAGTAGGTAAAGCCGTTAACGTTCCGCCATCACATATCGGTGCAACTGCGGTGAAGGTTGGAAGTATATTCGGATTCACCGTAATGGTAAGCGTTGCGGTAGTAGCACACTGCCCAGCCGTTGGGGTAAAGGTATAAGTAGTGGTTGTGGTATTGTCCAAAGCAGGCGACCAAGAGCCAGTATACCCATTAAGGGAAGTGGTAGGTAAGGCCGTTAACGTTCCTCCGTCACATATCGGTGCCACCGCAGTGAACGTTGGAAGGATATTCGGATTCACCGTAATGGTAAGCGTTGCAGTAGTAGCACATTGCCCAGCGGTTGGGGTAAACGTGTACGTTGTCGTGGTGGTATTGTCCAAAGCAGGCGACCACGAACCCGTATATCCTTCAAGCGAGGTAGTCGGCAAAGCATTCAGCGTTCCTCCTGAACAAATCGCAGCCACAGCGTTAAACGTTGGTGTTGTATTGGGCGTAACGGTAACAGTTAGCGTAGTCGTTGTAGCACACTGCCCAGCGGTTGGCGTAAAAGTATAGGTAGTCGTAGTACTATTGTCCAAAGCAGGCGACCACGCACCCGTATATCCTTCCAGCGAAGTAGTTGGCAAAGCATTCAAGGTTCCGCCCGGACATATCGGAGCAACCGCAGTGAAGGTCGGCGTTGTATTCGGTATAACCGTCACACTCAGGGTAGTCGTTGTAGCACACTGCCCAGCCGTTGGGGTAAAGGTATAAGTAGTCGTAGCGGTATTGTCCAAAGCAGGCGACCAAGTTCCCGTGTACCCATTAAGGGAAGTTGTTGGTAAGGCCGTTAACGTTCCTCCGTCACATATCGGTGCCACCGCAGTGAAGGTTGGAAGGATATTCGGATTCACCGTAATGGTAAGCGTTGCGGTAGTAGCACAAAGCCCAGCCGTTGGGGTAAAGGTATAAGTAGTCGTGGTGGTATTGTCCAAAGCAGGCGACCAAGTTCCGGTATACCCATTAAGGGAAGTTGTTGGTAAGGCCGTTAACGTTCCGCCATCACATATCGGTGCCACCGCAGTGAACGTTGGAAGGATATTCGGATTCACCGTGATGGTAAGGGTAGCATTAATAGCGCATTGGCCTGCGGTTGGCGTAAAAGTATACGTAGTCGTTGCCGTATTATCCAAAGCAGGTGACCAAGAACCCGTAATCGCATTACCTGAAATAGTAGGTAATGCGGCGATACTAGCGCCATTACATACAGGGTTAATCGCAGTAAAGGTAGGTAGTAAATTTTTAGCAATATTTACCGTTACCTTAACAAAGCAACCTTTGTCATCGGTATACGTAATGGAGGTAATACCTGCGGTAAGTCCGGTTACGAATCCCGTAGCACTAACCGTTGCCACCGCAGTATCTGATGAAGTCCAAGGATTTAAAGTATTGGGCACTCCAGAGCCTATTAGTTGCGACGTACCACCAATGCAAAAGGTTAGGGTACCAGTAATGGTTGGCTTGATATTGACGATGATGGTCAACGTTGTTGGTAGGGCACATTGTCCTGCAGAAGGCGTAAACGAATAAGTGGTCGAAGAGGTAATATCTAAGGCAGGCGTCCATGTACCTCCATAGCCATTATTGGACGTGGTTGGTAACGCTGCCAAAATTGTACCGGAACATATAGGCGCTACCGGAGTAAAGGTTGGCGTACTATTCGGCGTAACCGTAATCGTTAACGTCGTCGTAACAGCACATTGCCCCGCAGTTGGTGTAAAGGTATACGTGGTAGTTGTGGTATTGTTTAGAGCAGGCGACCATGCCCCAGTAATTCCATTGCTTGAGGTAGTGGGTAGCGGAGTGAGGGTTGCTCCAGAACAAATGGGTGCAACTGGAGTAAAGGTTGGCGTAATAACGGGATTTACCGTTATGGTTAGTGTGGGTACCGTGGCACATTGCCCTGCGGTAGGGGTAAAAGTATAGGTGGTGGTCGTGGTATTGCTCAACGATGGCGACCAAGTCCCCGTATAAGTATTAATAGAGGTCGTAGGTAATGGTGCTAAAGGATCACCGGCACAAATAGGTGCTACTGCCGCAAACGTTGGCGTAACGTTTGGCTTAACGGTAATACTTAAATTTTTAGTGGTAGCACATTGTCCTGCGTTAGGCGTAAAGGTATAGGTTGTCGTGGCTAAATTATTGATGGCAGGAGTCCAAGTTCCCGTAAATCCATTATTTGAGGTTGTGGGTAAAGGCGCTAAAAAGGCTCCATTACAGATTGGCGCCACCACCGTAAATGCGGGTGTCAAGTTCGGGTTTACGGTGACAACCAAAGTCGTTGTGGTGGTACATTGGCCCGCCGCAGGTGTAAAGGTATAAGTTGTCGTAGCCGCATTGTTTAATGCAGGGGACCATAATCCCGAATATCCATTATTAGACGTGTTAGGAAGGGGCGCTAGTGTTCCTCCAACGCAAATAGGGGTCACTGCCGTGAAGGTGGGTGTAATTTTAGGATTGACCGTGATGGTTAAAGTGGTCGTGGTAGCACATTGTCCTGCCGTAGGGGTAAACGTATATACGGTTGTAGCGGTGTTGTTTAAGGCTGGTGACCAAATTCCCGTAATGGTATTATTCGAAGTTGTAGGTAAGGCTGATAAAACGCCTCCTGAACAAATCGGACTTACCGCACTGAACAGAGGGGTAATAGTAGTGGCTATAGTGACTATTTTACTGGCGGTACAACCATTGCTGTCGGTATAGGTAATGGTGGCTGTTCCATTTGAAATTCCGGTAACAAGTCCGGTATTGTCTACGGTAGCGACCGAAGTATCTGATGAAATCCAAGGCGTTACAGCGGCAGGTAAACCAGATCCGGTAAGTTGTGAAGTACTGCCGTTGCAGAAAGTAAGTGCGCCGGTTATAGTAGGTAGGGCGTTCACGACCACCGTTAGTGTTGTTGTACTTACACATTGACCAACCGTCGGGGTAAACGTATAGGTCGTTGTAGCCATGGTATTCAAGGCAGGTGACCAAGTACCCGTATAGCCTTCCAAAGAAGTGGTGGGTAACGCTGCCAATGGGCTCCCAATACAAATCGGTGCAACAGGAGTAAAGGTTGGCGTACTCAATGGAATGATTGTGACGGTACTAGTACTGGTGAGGGCACATTGACTTCCCGTAGGAGTAAATAAGTAGGTTGTAGTCGCTGTATTGTTCAGAGCCGGTGACCAAACCCCAGTAATTCCATTATTGGAAGTTGTAGGTAAGGGCGTGAGTGGGGTTCCAAAACACACCGCGCTAACGGCAGGGAATATTGGGAGTATCGTCGGATTTACCGTGATAGTCAAGGTTGCCGGAATCAAACAGAAGCCACTGATGGCATCAGGCGTAAAGGTATAAGTCGTTGTAGTGGTATTGTCCAGGGCGGGCGACCATGTTCCGGTATAACCATTAACAGACGTTGTAGGTAACGGCGCAATCGGATCACCGGCACATATCGTTGTAACAACAACAAATGTGGGTGTTATATTCGGTTTAACGGTAATATTCAGGGTGCCAGTTGTAGCACATTGCCCTATGTTTGGCGTAAAAGTGTACGTAGTAGTAGTAGTGTTATCGAGCGCTGGCGTCCAACTGCCCGTAAAACCATTATTGGAAGTTGTAGGTAGGACCGTTATGGGTTCGCCGCTACAAGCCGCTCCTAAGGGAGTGAAGGTGGGCACTGCTTTTGGAGTAACGGTGATCGTTAACGTGGTTAAGGTAGCACATTGGCCTCCATTAGGCGTAAAAGTATAGGTTGTAGTTGTCGTATTGTCGAGGGCAGGTGACCAAGTTCCGCTGTATCCATTCGTTGAAGTAGTGGGTAACGGACTCAAACTGCTTCCAATACAAATGGGGGCTACTGGATTAAAGGTAATCACCACATTGGGATTCACGGTAATAGTCATCGTAGTGGTTGTCGCACATTGACCCGCCGCAGGCGTAAAGGTATACGTTGTAGTTGTTGTGTTATTTAAAGCGGGAGACCAAGAACCGGTGATATTATTAGTAGAAGTAGTGGGTAAGGGACTCAAACTACTTCCCGAACAGAGAGGAGCAACCGCGCTAAAGGTTGGTCCAATAGCAGTGGCAATCGTTACCAAGGCACTGGTAGTACAGCCGTTAATATCTGTATAAGTAATCGTGGTGGTACCGTTGGTATTTCCTGATACTAGACCGTTAGCACTTACACTAGCCACTGCAGGAGAAGAGGATACCCATGGAAGTACTGCCGCGGGACTGCCCGTTCCAGCCAATTGGGAGGTACTACCCTTACAAAATGTAAGTGAACCACTGATTGTTGGAATTGGATTAACGACTATCGTAAGTGTGGTGCTCGTTGTACATTGTCCGGCATTTGGGGTAAAGGTATAGGTCGTAGTTGCGGTATTGTTTAGCGCAGGTACCCAAGTACCGGTATATCCATTACTTGAAGTAGTCGGTAATGCGGTTAAGCTACTTCCAGAACAAATTGGTGCCACAGCTGCAAAAGTTGGTGCAATAGTAGGACTAACGGTGATGGTTAAGGTGGGTTGTGTGGCACAGACGCCTGCAACCGGGGCAAAGGTATAGGTAGTGGTTGCGCTATTGTTTAAGGCGGGTGTCCAAGTACCGGAAACACCATTTAATGAGGTCGTTGGCAGTGAAGCTAAAACCCCACCTGCACATATAGGAGCTACGGCATTGAAGGTTGGAACCACATTTGGCGTGACCGTAATGGTTAAGGTTATCGTCGTGGCACATTGCCCAGCGGTTGGTGTAAAAGTATAAGTAGTAGTAGTGGTGTTATTTAAAGCCGGCGACCAAGTTCCCGTGATGCCATTCAGTGAGGTGGTAGGCAATGGTGAAAGGGCCGTCCCAGCGCAAATTGGACCAATTGCGGTAAAGGTTGGTGTTACAATAGGGTTTACGACTATGGTCATGGTCGTGGTCGAAGCACACTGACCTGCCGCAGGTGTAAAGGTATAAATTTTGGTAATGTTATTATTCATCGCAGGCGACCAAGTTCCCGTGATCCCGTTTAAGGAGGTGGTGGGCAGCGGACTCAATAAGGCGCCAGCACAAATGGGTGCTCGCTGCGTGAACGTTGGAGTAATGGTGGGAATAACATTTACGGTTACGGTATCGGTTGCGGTACACCCAATACCATTGTTAGCGGTTAGCGTGTAAGTAGTGGTACTAGTGGGGCAAACCGTTGGGGCTAGTGTGGTTGCATTGGTCATGCTAGTAAGAGGGGACCAACTGTATGGGGGTATATTACTATTAAATGTAATACTCCAGTTAGTAATAAAACCCGATGCTATGGAAGCATCATCTCTAACAAAAAGTTGCCACGTCCCATTGGCGGTGCAGCCATTTAATAGCGTAAAAGAGTCTTCAGGTAAGTAGGTTCCGGTAAAGGGCGGGGTACCACTAGTGATCGAACTAAGCGCTGTAGCGGTAAAGCAGGTATTGGTATAATTATCAAACGAACTTCCATTATCGGTGGACAGTTGGATACGCGTCCCGTCGGGACACTGTAAAAAGAGGTCTAAATCTTCATCCCAGGAATGGGTTAAATTCAAACAAACAGAAGCGATTGAAGTAGCCGTAATTGTGGCAGGTGATACACCACTTACGGTAATAGGGGAATAAACGCCATTAGTATCATTATCCGGAATGGCATAAGAGGTTGTATTTGAAAAGCTTAGGGGGGCTACCGAACCTACGGCATTGGTACTACCTCCCAAGGTAAGGCAACTTCCAGAACAGATACTTCCCGCAGTGCCGGCATCCACAATCGGAATCGGATTGACAATCACGGTACGCGTAATTGCGTTTTGACAGCCGCCAGGTAGTGCAGTGACTACTAGCGTCACCGAATAGCTTCCTGCTGCCGCATAGATATGCGTTGGGTTTTGTGCCGAAGAAGTAAATCCATCCCCAAAGTTCCAATTGTAACTGTAATTTCCATTAGTCGTATTGGTAAATTGGGTAGCGGTACCCACGCAAGCAGTGGTTGCGGTAAAACTGGGCGTTGGACTAGCCACGGTAAAGGTTGATCCAGTAAAGTCAAGATTAAATCCCGCAGAAGACGACGCTGTAAACCGATCAAGTAAGAGGGTATAGGTTTGTCCTGCCGTAATGGCTATCGTGGGGTTACATTGTATGTCGGTACATCCCAATCCCGTTTCGCCGTTGACACCGGTAAATCCGCTCCAATTGCAAGTGATTTCGGCACCAGGGCAGGCCGTAGTCGTATTAAAAACCGCAAAGTCATAATCGATGTTTGCTGTGGGTGTAATGATAAAGGCCAAGGTACCCGAGGTGCCTGCTGTAAAGGTGTACCAACTAGAAGAACGTTCGCCGGGTGTCCCAAAACAAGACGGGTTTTCTTGGTTAACTCCAACGCCTCCCGTACCATCAGGAACAATAATCGCGCTTAAACTACAAAGGGCTTGTGCCGTGGCACAATCTTGGATGGGTAAGGCAGGACCAACAGGAGCCGCTTGCTGTACACAGATCCCAAACGTCCCGGTGCTGGTTCCGTTGCCATCCACCATGATGTAATAAGTGTTTCCTGGTGTTAAGCCATGTAAAATGGCGTCGGTGTGGTATAAACCGCTTGCGGTATTAATGTTTTCTTGGCAAGCCAGTAGGGTTAAAGCGCCACAACTTCCGCTGTACACGGCTAGTTGGGTATCGGCTAAGGTGCCTCCAAAATTGGTCGAAATCTCTACATCGGCCGTGGCAGGTACAAAGCTAAACCAAACCGAATTATCGATGGTATTGGGTGACCAACAAGGTGGTGTTGACGGGTCTCCTGCACTAGTAGCCGCGACATTCGTGTATAATATTGAACTACAACTCCCCACGGTAACGGCAAGCGGAATAGCAGCCCCACAATTGTCATTGGCCGGTTGCGCAAACAAGCTGGTCGAAAAACCAATGCATAGCGCTAAATTAAAGAGAACTAGTTGTAACTTTTTCATCATACCGAATCCTTAAGACTTTTTAGCGTCATTTCGTTTATGTTGAAGGTAAACTGCTCTTTCAACGGGTTTGTCGTTTTCGATATAAAACTCGGCAGGGTTTGTTTTCGTGGTGGTAGGGATTGCTTCTTTCGTAAGGACGGGCTCTTTTGGAGGAGCACTATAAAAGTACACCTTTTTCTTGTTTTCTAGGATCAACTGGTTTTGGCTTTCCGGATATATTCCGGTGTCTATATAAATGACATCTCCTTCTTTGGCCAATTGATAGACCGCTGCTACCGTAAGTTTAGGGGTAGAGGGCGACAGGCCATCTTGGGTATCATTTCCAATCGTAAGCGTATATACATCCCCAGTAGTGGAATGATCATTTACGTAATACGTTACTGCCGTAGCTTTTGGCCCAATTAATACTACAATACCTAAAACGATAGCTTTGTATACTAAATGGAAAAAGTGATTTGCTTGCGTAGGTTCAAACATATCTTTTTTATTAGTTTGTTTTTCAATAATATTGGATAAGGAATTGAATTATAAATTAGTAACGTATAGCATTGGCTACTTTACCAATTCGATTTTCCTTAAATCAAGGTCAAATATTAAAATAAAAACGGAGTATTTTTAGTTTGCAAACGTTTACTCGATTAAAAAGCATTTTACTCGACCAATGAATTTTTTTTGTAAGGTTTTACCTTTTAATAATTCCGAATATTTGAAAGGATAACCAAGAAGCACCCTATAAAAAGAAGTGAATTACAAAAAACGAGATCGAACTGCAGTTGGTAGTTTTTTTAAGCGGTATATCGAAATTATTGCTGACTAATGCATTAGTATGGTATATTTGACGTAGTTAAGTTTCGAATACCTTTATTGCATAGTAAAAGTTGATGAACATACACTAACCCTGTTATCGTAATCAACCAACCACCACTGCAAAGCGGTGGTTTTTTTATGCTTTTAGGGAAGCAAGGTGTCTTTCGAGCGAATCTTTAATGATGTATAGAGGAGAAGCAATGGCGTTTACATACTGGAAATTGCCTTCTCTTTTGTTATCAATAGACAACTGTATGGGGCAGGCTTCACTTTGAATAGCATTCACTTTGAACGATTTTGACAAAGCATCATAATACACATAAGGCGCTCCAGACGAACCAAAACGGAAATACCCTTTAATCAAATACCGCAGGCCTTCAATAGTGTAATTGCCGCCAATGCGGTCTTGGTAGAAACTAAAATGATCGGTAAAGCCTTCTATTTGGGCTTTGTTAAGGAGTTTCCCTATTTCGCTAGTGGGCGAACTTTGTAAGCAATAATAGTGTTTTTGATCGTCGTTTACGATAGTGTAATCCACCGTAACCCCAGGAAGAGCCCGAATGACTTCTGGCGAAGTATTCACGATACGGTATAAAGCAATGTCTTCACTATAGTAAGCTTCCACAAGTGCGACTTCGACCAAGAACGTATGCCGATTAATGGCGGGTTCTGCAAAGTAGTTTTCGGAGGTGAACTGTGCGGTTAGAACTTCATTATTGTAAAAAGTATTGTTTTTAAATTGTATAATAAGGTGGGGTTTGCTGATTTTTTTATGCATTAAGTTGATCCACCGTGTATCAAAATTGATTTGGCGTAAAACGTCCATTGCCATTTGGTAATCGTGGGGGTTGGTACTGTTCCAGTAGCGTTTTTGTGTGGTGGGGTCAAGGACAAAACAAGTTTCAAACAACTGTGCTTGTACCGAGTTTAGTAGCGGTAGCAGTTCAGTAGTAAAGATACTTTGGTCGATGGATTTAAATAATTTAGCTTCGGTTCGAAGGTTATGAGCAACCGATAAGATGAGTCCGTTTCCAATATGAAAAGCACAAATATTATTTTCAAAATGACGCCGATGAGGCTCGTTGCTGTTCTGAATCCACATGATTCTGAAGAGCGGAGAGGTTTGTTCGTTAGTGAGTTCGAGTTGTTGCGCTAGCATAAGACATTATTTTATTGCTAATGTAGTAAAAAGATTAGGAATAGCATAGAAAACAAAATAGCCGCTGCTAAGCGACTATTTGTACTATTGGATACAGCGATCTACTAATAATAAGAGAAGTCAATATAAGGAATACCGGTATTTACGTAGGTTCCTCCATTATGATTAAAATTTGATCCAGTAATGGTCAATAAGCCAAACGTTTTTGGGAAGGCAATCGGACCACCATTTTGTGTTACAACTCTTCCTGTTAAAGCAGCATTTTCACCTCCAACGTCTTGAAGCAATAAGGTTCTTCTAATCGTATACGATTGGTTCTTTTTTATTACTACTGGGTTTATCGTAACATAACTAGTATTTTCAGAAGAGAAAATATGGCTCTTGTTGTAAAGTACGGTATTCGTTGTGTTATTTATGATTTTAATTAAATAGGGCACATTGGCGGTTGCCAGTTGACTTTGATAGCCAATACTGCAAATAGTTTTGGTTTCTGAAAAAGTAAAAGAGTACTCTTGGATCTCTGTTTCAAAGCCATTCGTATCTTGGTGACTAGGAAGCGCAACAGCTTCGTTGTATAGTTGGTTAAAGTCGGTGTTAGTCGTATTACAGTTCCCTGTTGCATCCGGACCGCAACTTTGCAAAAGCGTAAGCAATAAAATAGCTGCAGAGAGCATTACCTTAGAAGAAAGACGGTACATTGTATTTTTTGTAGTGTTCATTTGTATACTGATAAACGTTTGTTATGGCCAAAAATAGTAATAGCGATTGAAATTAAGGTTATTGAATTGTAAAATAAAAGCAACTAAAGTAACTTTACTTGTTTTTCTAACATTACTGGCCGAGTAATTTTTGTTTTTGTTGTTCAAATTCTGCGGGTGTAATGACCCCTGCCTCCACAAGCTCTTTTAGCTTTTTTAATTCATCGGCAAGGCTAGCCGTGCCTCCTGAAGGCGACGCCGAGGATTTAAGGGATAGTTTACCTTTTTCAATACCTTCTTTGATTTCTTTCACTTCCGCTTTTGTAAAACCGCTGGCTTCCATCATGGTACCTCCAGCAAAAATGGTAATCTTAGAAAAACCAATTAAAGGCGTATCGATTTCAACAGAGGCAATATGATCGTAGTCAAAATGCTTGGTCTCACCACTAAAGAGTCCGGGTATTTTAATGGTTACTCCAGCAGGATCTAAATAAATTTCGGCTGGGAATATTTTATTGCCCGAAGACAAGCGGGAAGCAACAAATTTCATAATTAGCTGTTTTTATGGTTATAAAGGTCCAAAGATAAGCAATGCAATTGGGATTTGAAATTTATATTGGTCTGGCTGTACTCTCAGTCGGTAGTTCCACGAGTCTATTGCTTTTATTAGTAATAATCAAACGGTGTTACAAAGCTTATTTGGTATTATATCGTCAGGGTAGCATTTTTAAAAGGAAAGAAAACCACGCTCTTTTGAGCCTATTAACACTTTAATTTCTTCTTCTTTTTGGTTAAACTTCCTTTTGCTATGGCCTTTTGAATGTAGTCGGCTGCTGAGGGAACTTTACAAGCCGTACCATTAGTATCAACGGTCAGTGTTCCTATTTGCTGGGCCAGGGCGATGGCTTCTTGCGATAGTGGTGCAACATAACTTCCCACGGCAATTAGGAAGCCGTTCATGGCTTGTTTTTCTTGGTTGCGAGCCTTCTGGATACTCGAAGATACGCGGTTTAGTAGGACACTCAGTGCCGGTAAATCGAGTTCAGCGTCGGGTTTTAGCGATACAAGTCCGCCAAGCGTAGACCATCCCACTACGGCGACATGTTCTTCCTTATCTTCGATCCAATTTTGCGCTAAGGCAAAACCATGATTACTACCAGCAGCGACCCAAGGGACAGTATAACTAGCGATATTCGTGGATATAGCTTGTTGTGCCCAAAGGGTTAAATCGTCTGGGGTCATTTGGGCATCATCCGCTAGTAGGCCGGCTAAGTACATTGCATCAGCATTACCTGTGGCATAGAGGTCCAGCGCTAGGGAATAATCTTTTTTTATTTGTTTCTCAATTATTTTGAGGTATTCCACTTTGACCCCAAAGAAAGGTTCTTTGACGCCGTGTTTTAGTAGAATTTTTTTGATGCTTTCGCTGCCTTTGGCCTCCAGTTCGGCCATGATTTCATTTACGGTCATGGGTCTTGATTTCAATTTCAAGGTTTGAAAATACGGCAATAAATTGTTAAATCCAAATGCCTGTGACTGCAGGTCTGCTATTAAGAACACTAGTCTACATGCTTTTCAAACGCTCGGTATTTTGAATGAGTTCCTTGATTAGTTTGTCGGTACGGCGTTTCTGAAAAAAGATGATGGTTACTAGGACTAAAATGATGATGCCTAGAAAAGCTAAAATGAGGTACAAGGCTTCCAATGGGTGGTAGGGTATTCAGTAGTTAATTGTTTTGGTATTGCAGTAGGGTAGCGCATAACTTATTTTACTTGCCGAACTGTTCGCCAAATCGTTTTCGTTTTTTGGTTTTATTTAAATAGTTAGTAAGGTCTTTATCCGCTCTTCGGTTTTGCAGCAAGATAAAGGCTATTAGATTAAAAGCTACTATTCCTATGATACAGAGTACGATATAGGTAATTTCCATGCGCGAACATTTAAGATGATCAAAGCTATATAAAGCATACAATGCAATCCCGCTGCAGTCGACATGATGCTTTTTTTAAAAGTTGAAGTACTTGTTTTTAATGGTGTGAGGATAAGACTTGTGTTTCATCGATAATTTTTCCATTGGCAGAAACTGATTGTTTTGAACTAGGTTTTGGAATAAATAGAAAAAGCAGCAAATGCCGCTTTTTTTGTACTATAAATTAAGGATAGTATCCTCATTCTAGGGAGCTTTATAGTAAATGCCATCATAAGCTTCTTCAGAAGGATTACCAGTAGGTACAAATTGCATTACACTATTTGAAGAAAAAAGAACATTTTGCACAAAGGTTAATGAAACGGTTTGTGGAAAGGTCATGGTTAATTTGCTGTCTTGCATACTCCAACTTCCATCTTCATAATCATACGTGTAAGGGTTAGTTCCATTTCCATCCCAAAAGGAATACCGCACCGTATGGTTTGCATTAAAAGTAAAGGAATTGTTAGGGGTTGAGCCAATGGGTTGGAAATACCATTTGCCAATGATTTTTTGACTTAAACCGCTAGAAGCACCACCATCACTGCTGGAACATTGAATTACTGTACTAAGTAGTATAATGGCAGTACAAAAATGGATGATTTTTTTCATGTTTTATTTGTTTTTGGTATCGTTAGGTTGCTAAGATATGTTAATTGAGAGCACAATAAAGCTGGGATAGATAAAAAGGAGAAAACTGTGGTTAAAAGGTTAGTAGTAGCCTATTACGACGATAGGGAAGTACGATTGATGAATCGGAACAAGGAATTCTTGATCATAAATAAATGATTTAGCTAGAGCGTTATAATTTACGATTCGCGAAAGTTTATCTGCTCATAAAGCTGTATCTTTATACTATTATAATACGACCAAAGCATGACTACCCTAAACGACTTGCAATACATTACCCAAAGTTTTCCGAATACCGATAAAATGCCTGTGTTTTTCTTTGGTCATGGCAGCCCTATGAATGCCATAGAAGAAAATGAATTTGTGCAAGGGTTCCGCAACAGTGTTGCAGCGCTTCAAAAGCCTACCGCCATTCTTTGTGTTTCGGCGCACTGGTTTACCAAAGGAACTAAAGTAACGGCTATGGCAATGCCACCGACTATCCACGATTTTGGTGGTTTTCCACAAGCCTTGTTCGATGTACACTATCCAGCACCCGGGAGTCCGCTACTCGCCAAAGAGACCCAACAGTTGTTGCAACCCTTAGAAGTGACCCTTGATGAAGAGTGGGGCTTGGACCATGGTACTTGGTCGGTCGTAAAGCACTTGTATCCAAAGGCGGATGTGCCCGTAATCCAGTTGAGTATTGATTATACGAAACCGGCAGAGTTTCATTACGGCTTGGCAAGGCAACTACAAGCTTTGCGTTATAAAGGTGTTTTGATCATTAGTAGTGGGAATATTGTCCACAACTTGCGTTTGGTAGATTTTGCCAATTTCAATAAAGATGATTATGGTTTTGATTGGGCAGTAGAAGCCAAAGAAACAATTAATGGGTATTTGCTGCATGGAGATTACCAACCCTTGTTAGACTACGACCGTCAGGGCAAAGCGTTCGATTTAGCCATTCCCACGCCCGATCATTATTTGCCGTTATTGTACACCTTAGGCTTGCAACAAAAAGGAGAAACCCTCAGTTTATTTAACGATAAAATGGTAGCAGGCAGCTTGAGTATGACCTCTATCAAAATAACTTAAACGCCTTATGAATTTAAAGAACATCCAAACCGAAGTCGACGCCAGTTATTTATATAAAATACTAGGCGACCACGAAGACGATGAAAATGTCGCTAATGTGTTTCACCAAATGAGTGAAATTGAGCTTGGTCATGCCGTAGCATTTTTGGCCAAATACGATAAAGATGCTTCCCATTTGCCGCCGCCTTCTGGTCGGGCGAAGACGCTGCATTTCATAGGAAAGATATTGGGGTATGATTATATTCTTGGCGTATTGTTGGATACCGAGAAAAGCATTTCTTTCGCTGTACTTAGTGCTCGTAAAAAGACCAATACCAAGGAGTCTTTGTCAGATACAGCGCACGTTACCATTTTAAAGAATATCCTGAATAACGATAAGAAAGTATCGGGGCCCAACTTAGCGCGTTTCGAAAAGCGGCACCGTTCAGTAGGTGGAAATGCCCTTCGTGCGGCAGTATTGGGGGGGAATGATGGGTTGGTATCCAACTTCAGTTTGGTCATGGGGATTGCAGGTGCTACTAATGGACAGAAAGAAGTGTTGTTGACCGGTATTGCCGGCCTATTGGCAGGAGCCTTGTCGATGGCTTTGGGAGAGTGGATCTCTGTTAAGAGTTCGCTAGAACTCTACGAGAACCAAATGCAGTTGGAAATGGACGAGTTGGAAACCAATCCAGAAGGAGAAGAAAAAGAATTGGCGTTAATCTATATGGCGAAGGGCATACCCGAGGGACAAGCCCGTCAGATGGCGGCTGAAATCATGCAAAATAAAGACCACGCCCATGAAGTATTAATCAAAGAAGAACTAGGCATTAATCCGGATGATTTAAAAGGTTCGGCTATGGAAGCGGCGGTGGCCTCTTTTGTGTTTTTTGCGTTTGGTGCCATAATACCCGTCATTCCCTTTTTCTTTTTAGGAGGAATGAAAGCGGTATTGGTGAGTACATTGATGAGTGGCTGTGGCTTGTTTATAATAGGAGGAAGTATAACTTTATTCACCGGAAAAAGTTTGTGGTATTCAGGCTTCCGCCAAGTATTGTTTGGTTTGTTAGCCGCTGCCATTACCTTCGGTATTGGGAAACTCATTGGGGTTTCGGTCATGGGATAATAAAAAAGGAGGTCTATAGACCTCCTTTTTTAGGTTACACTAGCCCAGAAATAAAGGAAGCCAGGTTATAGTCTAGTTCCGTTACAGTTTTTTTATCATGCGTAAAAAGAGCGATTTCTAACGTATAGGCTTTAGAAACTTTATAATCGGGGTGGTGGTTGATCTCATCTGCTTTATGGGCTATAGTTGTGATAAACTGCGCTAGAGCTGATTGCGATTCAAATACAAAGGTGTTAACTAACTTGCCGTCTTTTAAGCTCCATTCCATGCTGTCATTTTGTTAAGTTTTGACCCCAGATAGGGTATACTTGTAAAGGTAACGTATCTATGCTACAATAATGAGTATTTGGTTTTTATTATTAATAGGAACCATTTAACAATTCACCTCCGATGGCCGATTTGGCTTCGAGTCCAAGCTTCTTCATCATTTCATACGTAGTACAAACAGCGGCTGAGGTCACAGGTATACCGCATTCGGCTTGGATAAGATCGATTGCCTCTAATGAAGGCATTTGCACGCAAGCGGAAGCGACTAAGACATCAACGTCGGTTAAGTCCAATTGCTTATAGATTTCCAAGAGGTTCATCGGATTTTGAGCCGCTACTTCTAGGTTATCCGGAATTTCAAGCGCGATACTCTGCTTCACTTTGATGCCTTGGTGCTCAATATAATCCACGACCATATCGGTAAGCGGACGCATATACGGAGTGATAATCGAGATTTGTTTGGCTCCCAATACTTTTAATCCATTGATTAATGCACCTGCTGAGGTCACGATAGGAGTAGGGAAGTCATTAGCCACCGTTTCTTGGTGCAGGTTAACTTCCGAAACGCAGTGGTACCCGCGTCCCATACTCATAATCGCTACGAGACAAGCATACCCCATAACATCAACATGAGCATCGGATAGTTCTTGGGCGCATTTCAAACTCATAGCATCCATGGCCTCAAGTTCTTCCTTAGTTACTTTCTTCATGCGCATCCGACTGCTGTGGAATGTGAAGCGTTCGGGTAAGATAGTTTCTCTTGCTCTGAAGATGGCTGGTATTTCGGTTTCCATCGTCACATTGGAAGAGGGAACAATTTGTCCTATTCTGTATTTTTTCATTTTAAGTTTCTGATTAGCTCGGTTACTAAGTAGCTGAGTTTTTTAATTAAATCTCTTTTACCGTATTCACAATAGTTCCAATACCTTCTACAGTAGCTTCTATCACATCACCATCGTATAACCATTCTTGTGGATCCCGCCCAGCACCTACGCCAGAAGGAGTTCCGGTAGCAATGATATCACCAGGTTCTAACGTAAACACGATGCTAAGATCTTCGATTAGGTCGTTGATGTTGAACAATAAAAACTTGGTATTAGAATTTTGTTTCTCAACACCGTTCACTTTTAGGGAAAGGTTTAGGTTATGTGGGTTTGCTATTTCGTCTTTAGTTACTAAAATCGGACCCATAGGTGCGAAGGTGTCTTGTCCTTTCGAAACAATCCATTGGCCTTCTCTACGGCAGTCGCGTGCTGAGATATCATTGATTACCGTGTACCCAAAAACATAATCTAGGGCATCAGCTTTAGCAACATATTTTCCTTTTTTGCCCATCACTACGGCGAGTTCAACTTCCCAGTCTAATTGAGCGGTGAGTTGGGTGTTTTTAATAACTTCCGTATGGGTTCCTGTTACCGTAGTCGGTGGTTTGGAAAAGATGATGGGTTTTTGAGGTAATTTACCGGTGGTGTCTAACGTACGAGCACTTTCCGCGACGTGTTCCGTATAGTTTAGGCCAATGCCGATGATATTCTTTCTCGGTTTTTGAATAGGAGCTAGTAACGTAACTTCCTCCAGGCTATAGGCAATTTCGTCAAAGAAGTGGGCCGGCGTATCCGCCACCATATCGTTGAGTTCGTCAACAATTTCTATTCCCATGTCAATTAACTCTAGCATATCACTAGGGAGCGGAAAATTAGAGATTTCACCAAAGTCTTCCATGTCGATGACTTGGTTGTGGTGTAAGAACCCTAAACGGGCTTCGGTATCAGCAGTTTTGTAGGTCAGTAGTTTCATTGTAATTAGTGTCAAAGTCACAAAGTGACAACGTTTAAAATCTATTTTCTATATTCTATTATCTATTATCTATTATCTATTATCTATTATCTATTATCTATTCTCTCTTCTAATACACTTGATGTCCGTTATGCTCAGCATATTCCCGTCCTTGGAACAAGCCTAAACCTTCAATTACGGGTAAGTCATTAAAGTTGAATAAACAAGCGTCTTCGGTGTCTGAGGCGTTGTGATGTTCGTGCCATGCCCACGACGGAACACAGAAAATGTCGCGTTCTTTCCAGTCGAATCGTTTGCCATTAATGATCGAGTAACCTTTTCCTTTAGCACATTGGTAGACAAATGAGCCCGTATGTTTGTGGGCCTTTCCCTTGAAGCCTGCCGGTAATAGTTGCATGGCGGCTCCCATAGTTTGCATGACATGGCCACCCGTTAACGGATTAGAATATTGCATCAAGATACCGTCAAAAGCATCAAGATTGTTGACTTTAGCGACTTCCAATAGGGTTGGATAAACCACAGTCCATGAATATTTGAATAGCGGCGAGTAGGGTTTGTCCCAAGTTTTGTCAGCCGGCAGTAATCCAGCGCCTCCAAAGGTAAGAGGAGAATGGTTTATTGGTTTAAGTAAGGGTTGTTTGCCATCATAAACCGCATAATCATTGGCTTCAAGTGCATTGACTAGCGGAATGTCTAATCCGTCTTGCCAGATGCAAGTTTGCCCCCCTTCTTCCACACCATGTTCGTGCCATGATGAATTCGGAGTAATCACAAAATCGTTGACTTCTAGCATGATTTTGTTACCATCTACTACCGTATAGCCTTGGCTACCTTCCATAATGAAACGAAGGGCAGAAGCTCTGTGTCGGTGCGCGGAGGTACTTTCGCCTGGTCGGGTCACTTGTATGCCGGTGTAGAGCCAACCCACCGCTGCCGATACGTCTTTGCGCTTGTCGTTTACTAAGTAAACCACACGGCGACCCGCTTGTTCTGGGGTTACTAATTCGGAGGATTTTAAGACCAAAGCTCTTAAATCATCGTATTTCCATAGCATAGGAACCGAATTGGAGCGTGGCTCCCAAGGTTCGATATCATTGGCTACAGTCCATAGCGCACCAGCGCCCAGGGATTCTAATTCTTTATAATACGCTTCCAGTTCAGGGGTGTCCTGAACTCTTGCTCGTCCGATAACGTCGTCTGAATGATTTGTTTCCATGGTTTAACTACTTAATCTTATTTTTTAGTAAACTCCTCATGATTATCGATGAATGTAATCTTTCGAGTTGGGGCAATATTCACCCGTAGATCAAAGATGTCAAAGCGATTATAATGTCCGAGGATGTCGTGCATTTGTTTGGGTTGGATGCATTTTTCCAAATCGATATCGGCATAGGCCATCCCTTCCTCATCGATAAGCGGGGTGCCAATTACTGCGCCATTCGGACCAATAAACCCCGAGAACGCGGAGCTTTTTCGGGATAATAATTCGTCTACGTTAGGTACATCAGCACGCAAAGCATCTTTTATTTCCTGGGAAATGGTGGAACAGGATACAATTGTAAAAAGTTTACCTTCAAAAGAATGGGCTGCAGCGCGTATTTTAATGGCTTCTGCCATATCGTAATCGGGTGGCGCTACGGGGAGCGAAATATAATTGGCAATATGAATCAATTCCCCTTGGGATAAGAGTGTAAATCGTGCTAGCGTATTAGTGTTTTCTCCACAGGCTAGGGTACCAATAGGTCCTATTTCGGTGTTGTAAACTTTTAAGGACGAACCGTCACCGCTGGTCCAAGTTAGTTTTTCGGCCCATGTTGGGACTAGCTTTCGATGTTTACCTATGACTTCGCCTTGATGATCAATGATTAGATTGGTATTGTAAATTTCGCCATAACTAGAACCTCGTTCGTTAATACCAATGACAATATGAATGTTATACTCTTTAGCGGCTTGGTATAAGGGTTGCATTGAGTCGTCGTTAACGGCTACCGCGTTTTTATAAAGGGCTTCATACCATTTACTGCCTTGCACCGGAGTCATAATCCAGTTCCAATAGGGATATCCTGCTATAAATACTTCGGGAAAGGCTATGAGTTGGGCTCCATTAGCACTAGCTTCTTTAATGAAACCAATGGCCTTGTCAATCGTTTTCTCCACATTAAGAAAAACGGGTGACGTTTGAACTGTTGCGGCTTTGAATTTTTTAAAGTCCATTTTTATTGGTTTAAATACATAATTAGTAAAACAACAACCTTAAATAAGCTTAAAGAAAGCATGTTGTAGCCATGTTTCCGGTCGGATGGTATGTAGGTATATGTTTTTTGTCCGTCTGGTAATGTTTTTTTGCTGAAAATAAGAAATAATGCAATAGCAAGACCTAATAAGCCGCCCATAAAAGAAAAGAGATAGCCTATCCATAGTGTTGTAGCGTCTGATTTCTCAGGTTTGCTATTTTCAAGTGCTTTCTCTTTTTTACTTTTTTCAATAGCATCGGAAGGAATGCGAACGCCTCGATCAATTAAAATCTCGTGCGCTAACTTTACATCTAATGGATGCCATTCTTCTGGGTTTTTGAGGAGATCAATTAATTCATCTTCCGAAAAAGAATATAAAAAATGATCTTGGGGTATTCCACTTTTGTCTAAAGTCAAATCAGTTTCTATTACAGCATTAGCTTTTTCAAAATCAGGCTGCTGTAAGTAAATAATAAATGACTTTCCTGCAGTGTTTAAAGAGAAACTTGCATCAAAGTTTTTGCTAGTATCTTCAACTTTATAGGGTATTTCATATTTCGTAAGTATAGCCGTAATGCCCTCCGTTGTGATGGCATCTGTTAAACTCGTATAAGTTTTAAATTCCTGCATTTATCGGATAATATAATTCGTGATTCGTTGCTTCATATCTTCGCTAAAAGGCTCGGCTTTAATGTCACTACGGTTTTCAGCGATGGCCACGTTAACGAGTGTTACTTCGCCTTCAAGACAAGTAGTACCTTGCGCATCTTCAAAGCGGAATCCACAAGTCATCGACGCTCCTCCAAGTTTGATTACCCAAAGGTTTTTTGTTAATACTTCTCCTATACGGGCCGCTTTTTTAAATTGCACTTTTAAGTCAACGGTTGGAATCCCATTGGTTTCATGTATTTTAGAAAAGGGTCGGTTTAGGGCTTCTTCAAACCAGTCTTCCACCAGATCATTCAACATTTCTAGAAAGCGTGGGTAAAATACAATACCGGCATAATCAACGTGTTTGAAGCGTATTTTTTCTGTTTTTATAAAAGGATGGTTCATACGTATTGGTTTTCTTAACTAAATTATTTCAATTTAAAACGTTGGATTTTCCCCGTTTCTGTTTTAGGCAAAGCCTCAGTAAACTGGATGACTCTAGGGTATTTATAAGGTGCCGCTACTTCCTTGAACCAGTGTTGGATATGGTTCTTCATGTTGTCTGTTGCTTTACTTGGGTCTTTCAGTACGATATGGGCACAAACAAGCATTCCTCGTTCCTCATCGGGCAATCCTACAACGGCACATTCCAAGATATCTTCATGAGTCAACAAAACGCTTTCAACTTCAATCGCTCCAATGTTGTATCCGGAGGAAATAATCATATCGTCGCCTCGGGCAACAAACCAAAAATAACCGTCCTCATCTTGCTTGAATAGATCTCCAGTTATATTCCAACCCTGTTCTACGTACTCTTTTTGCTTGTCAGGGCGATTCAAGTATTTACAACCAGTAATTCCTCTTACCGCTAATCTTCCTGCTTCGTTAGCAGGAAGTTGGTTTCCTTTTGAATCAATAATTTTGGCTTCATAACCCGTAATGGCAACACCAGTTGCCCCCGGCTTCATGTTTTTGGGATTCGAAGAAATGAAAATATGCAACATCTCCGTCGCACCAATTCCATCAATAATTTTCAATCCAGTGGCATCATACCAGTCTTGCCATACTTTTAAGGGCAACGTTTCACCAGCAGAGACACATTGGCGTAAACTACTAATATCGAATTCTTTGACTTTCGTAGTAATCACCCTCCAAGCGGTTGGTGCCGTAAAACAAATGGTAATTTTATAATCTTGAATAGCTTGTAATAACAGATCGGGTGTAGGCTTTTCAATCAAAAAGGTGGATGCTCCAAAGTACATCGGAAATAACACTAAGCCCCCCAAGCCAAACGTAAAGCCAAGCGGTGGACTACCCGTAAAAATATCCTGAGCAGTGGGTTGAAGCGAGTAATTCGGAAATGCTTCACAGATGTTTAAAATGTCTTTATGAAAATGTGAGGTCATCTTAGGCAAGCCCGTAGTACCCGACGTAAAGCCTATTAAGGCAATACTATCTGCTTTGCTATGGTAATTTATAAATGTTTTGGATTTACTAGCCATAAGGGTTTCTAACGAGGCATTGTTGTAAAAACACACGGTTTTCAGGAAATCCGATTTGACAAAATGCATTTCGTCGGCCAAATCATTATCGCAAAACGCATGAGAGATTTCGGCACACTCAATGATGGTGGTCAGTTCTTTAGCACGAAGCAAAGGCATCGTAGCGACTACAATGCCACCCGCTTTAAGGATGGCAAACCAACAGGCGACCATCATCGGATTATTAGCAGAACGAATCAATACACGATTCCCGGATTGCAGACCAAGGTCTTCGACCAGCACATGAGCTATTTGATTAGCCTTATCGTATAAATCTTGATAGGTCCATGTGGTTTCAAAAGTTTGAATACAAACGGCTTCTCCACGCCCTTCTCTTATATGTTGGTCCAAAAGACGATCCACACAATTCAGCATTTCTGGTCGGCTAAATTGAGGTAAGTCGGAGTAAAGATAATCGGCTTGCAAGTCGGCACTTGGCAAGTTTTCATGAGCAAAATTATCCTCGAAATGCTTCATCTTTGTATTTATTTTTTATTGCTTTTAGGTTTCAATACTTTCTTCATGCCCTCTACTTGTTTTCTTTCGGTTGCTTTTAACGGATATAAATGAGAACGTGCTGATTTGTATTGGTTTGGAAGATCATCGACTTCTACTTGTTCGTATGCCTGCGCATTACGCACAAAGCTGGCATCTGCCAATAACGGACGACCTAGTGCAACCAAATCAGCTCTACCGTTCAAAAGAATAGTATTGATTTGGTCAATATCTTGTATGTATCCTGTCGTGATTGTAGGCACGTGAACGGTATTACGAATCGCATCGGCAAAGGGTGTTTGCCACATCCGACCCGTTTGCGGTTTTTGATCGGGAACCGTATTACCGGTTGAAACGTTGATAATGTCCGCGCCCGCTTTTTGGAAAGCCGCAGCTACACTCATAAGTTCTTCTTCTGTAATGCCGCCTTCAGCCCAATCGGTGGCAGACAGTCTGATCGATATAGGTTTTTCTTTAGGGAAAGCAGCTCTCATTTCGGTAAAGACTCGTAGCGGGAACTTCAGGCGGTTTTCAATCGAACCTCCAAATTCGTCGGTTCTCTTATTGGTCAGTGGAGAAAGGAAGGAAGCCAACAAGAAGCCATGATGGGCTTGGAGCTCAATCATGTCAAATCCCGCATCCTCCGCATTTTGCGTGGCTTGTACAAATTGTGCAGCTACTTCATTCATATCATTTAAAGTCATGGCTTTGGGCATCGGACTATGCTCTGAAAAGGGTAAGGCAGACGCGGAAAGTAAATCCCAAGCGCTGCCAGAAAAAGTAGTTTCCCACGGGATTTTACTAGCGCCTTTTCTTCCGGAATGGCCTAATTGTATTCCAATCTTGCTAGCGGTATGTTGGTGGATAAAATCAGTTATTGATTTCCACTCCGCTACCTGTTTGTCAGTATAGATACCAGCACAACCTAAAGTAATACGTCCGTTAGCTGACACTGCGGTCATCTCGGTTAGTAGTAATCCAACGCCACCAGTGGCCCGACTTCCATAATGTACTTTATGCCAATCATTGACTTCGCCATCAGCGGCCGAGTACTGCCCCATAGACGACATGACAATACGGTTTGGCAGCACTAAATCTCTTAGGGTATACGTTGTAAATGCGGCGGGAGTATATCGATTTGAACGGTTCTGGATGGTATTGAATTCCGATAAAACTTTGTCAGTAAAAGAGGCATCACGCAGCCTCAAGTTTTCATAAGTAACTTTTTTGGAACGGGTCATGCACCCAAAAGCAAATTGATAAAAGGGATGTTGCATATTGCGGTCCATATGTTCAAACCAGTCCAAGGAAACCAAAGCAGCATACTGTATCATTTCTACTGGATTCCTACGGGTTTTGTCGTATTGGGCAAAAGCGGCTTGCACATCAGTTGGATTGGCAACTACGGCATCGGATAAACCAATGGCACAGTCCATGGCCATCTTCGTCCCAGAACCAATAGAGTAGTGGGCGGTGGCTTTAGCATCACCTAACAAGACAATGTTCTTGTGGTGCCAATTTTTGTTAGTAACATGCGGAAATTGACGCCAATGGGATTTATTAGAAATCAGAGGATGACCTTCTAATTCGTCTTTAAATAAGTCGGATAGCTTCGCAATCGTATCAGTTTCATTAGTGACTTCAAAGCCTAAGTTTTGCCAGGTGGCATCACTACATTCAAAAATCCAAGTACTCATGCCTTCTTCGTACTGATAGGTATGTGCCGCTATAGTTCCATGAGGGGTAGATCTAAAGAAGTACGTAAAGGCATCCAGTGGTTTGGTGGAACCCAGCCATACAAATCGGTTTTTCTTTAGTGTAATGGTGGTGCCAAACTCTTTTTCATATTGGGTTCTAATTCCACTACCAATTCCATCCGATGCCAAAATAATATCAGCCTCTTTATACTGGTTTAGGTCGTCGATATTTTGTTCGAAATGAAGGTTTACGCCCTCCTCGACACAGCGCTGGTGCAATAACTGCAGTAAGGTCTTGCGTGAACAACCACAAAAACCATTACCAGCAATGTTAACGGATTCCCCATCTCGTGCGATAATGATATCGTCCCAATAGGCGAATCGACTCCTAATTAACTCATACGATTCCATATCACGTTTTAAAAATTCGCCTAAGGTTTCGTCTGAGAACACCACTCCAAAACCAAAGCTATCTCCGGGTTTGTTCCGTTCATAGACATCAATTTGACAATCGGGCATTGCTTTTTTGGTGAGTATAGAAAAGTAAAGACCTCCTGGACCCCCACCTATAACTGCTATTTTCATTTTAATTTCTTTTTATAATAGGCATCCACTCAAAATTGCAGAGTAGAAGTTCTAAGGCTATATTTAAATATTCTTTGTATTCTTCATGGTTTATCTTACCCATACTATCCTCTTTTAACCGAGAACAATTCGCCTAATTTTGAATAGTAAGACCCGGCCAGCCGAGCAATCGGTTTGTAAGTATCCAAATTGATTTTGTAATTATCTAACAGTACCGCCTCGTCAAAATGCATCAAAACAATACGGCCAATTATGATACAAGCCCCGCCTTGTTTGTGGTTCTCTAAGAAATAATGGTGAACCAACTCACATTCGAAGGTAATAGGGCTCTCAGCGACTCTAAAGGGCTTTATTTTTTCGGACTTGATAGGGGTTAATCCAGCCAATTCGAACTCGTCAACTTCAGCAGGAACAGATTGGGCAGTTGTATTCATTTGCTCTGCCAATGCTTCCGTGACCATATTTACCACAAATTGTTTAGTAGCCAAAACGTTGATTAAGGTATCTTTATGCTGATGATTGTTGCTGCCTACAGCAAACATAACATGCGGTGGATCATCGCCAACGGCATTAAAATAAGAAAAGGGAGCCAAGTTAGAAATCCCTTTTTCGCTAATGCTGGATATCCATCCAATTGGCCTTGGAATGATGGCACCCGTTAGCAGCTTATACACGGCGGTGTGCTCTAATTCGTTTGGATCAAATTGCATAGTGTTGTTTGTTTACTACAAATTAAAGCTATTTTTTGGTATTTTTTTAGCAGATAATAAAATTAATAGCCTTCTGGATAGGAATACCATATTTTTAATAGGTCCTAAAGTTCCCATTCTTAACCTAAGCAAGATTGGTAATGAATTTGATCGTACGACCAAGTAGTTGTTGACAACATCTTTACGTTTTTTAAAGGTACTGATGTCACATTTATCTCAATATAAAAAGAATTATATAACAGTTTCTAATTCCATTTTACTAAATTTACTTGCTATGAATAAATCAGATGTTTTGATATTAGGCGGTGGTTTGGCCGGATTTACTGCTGCACTTCATTTATTGAAAAACGGTTATCCAGTAACTGTATTCGAGAAAAATGAATTTCCCAAACATAAAGTGTGTGGCGAATACATTTCAAACGAAGTCTTACCCTACTTTAAATCATTAGATCTAGCTGTAGAAAGCCTTCATCCTACGCAGATTAACCAACTAAACTTTTCTCTGGTATCGGGAAGATCAATTACTTGTGATTTACCATTGGGTGGTTTTGGAATAAGCAGATATACCTTGGATAATTATTTATACCAAGAGGTACTTCGGCGGGGCGGCGTTGTCTTGCACGAAAAGGTAATCGATGTCTTTTTTGATGATGAAATCTTTACCATTACCACTCAAAAAGGGGTTTATCTAGCCAAAACGGCGTTAGCAGCCTATGGAAAACGCAGCAATTTAGATGTGAAATTAGACCGCTCATTTTTAGGGGAGTCCTCTAATTGGCTCGCTGTTAAAGCACATTACAAGGTTGACTTTCCCAATAACCTAGTAGGATTGCACCATTTCAAAGGGGGGTATTGCGGAGTTTCTAAAGTAGAAAATGATAAGGTGAATATTTGTTTTTTGGGAAACTATGAAACGTTTAAAGCATTTAAAGACTTGCTGGAATATCAAGATAAAGTGGTTTGTCAAAACCCCAACCTAAGAGCCATTTATAACGAGGCACTTTTGCAATTTGAAAAACCATTAGTCATAAGTCAGATATGCTTTGATTCGAAGACAACTATTGAAAGCAACATGCTTATGATAGGAGATACAGCAGGATTAATTCATCCTTTGTGCGGGAATGGAATGGCGATGGCTATCCATAGTGCAAAACTAGCCTGCGAAGCCTTAATTCCTTTTCTAGAAAATCAAGTTTCACGAACAACAATGGAGGAGCAATATACGTCCAAATGGAATAAAAATTTTAGATCCCGATTACGCACGGGAAAATGGTTGGGCTATTTGTTACAACAAGAAAGACTAGCAGCTTTAGTAATGAAACTACTTTTTCTTTTTCCTAACTTGTTACCAAGAATCATTAAAAAAACACACGGAAACCCACTATGATTTGGATCAACACGAAATGCCGTACTCAAGAGTCGGAAGTAATGGACGACTTTGAAATGGAAGGCGAAATACTAAGGGATGCTTTAGATAAAATCGCAAAGATTAATCAGTGGCTAGGGGGGAACCAACTAACCTTACAAGGGGTAAAGCGTTTACTCAAAAATCAAAATACAATCCGAGAAATTACCCTTGTAGATATAGGCTGTGGCAACGGAGATATGCTAAGGACATTAGCCGAATATGGTCGCAAAAACGAAATAAGTTTAAAATTGATTGGCATTGACGCTAATCATTTTACCGTTAATCATGCAAGGCAACTGTCGGCATTATATCCCAATATCAGCTACAGTTGCTTGGATGTATTTCAACCCGCATTCCTAGAATTGCAATATGATATTGTGTTGTGCACGCTAACATTACATCATTTCAAAGAGCGTGAAATTAATAAGTTACTATCAGTATTTCAAGAAAGAGCAAAACTAGGGATTGTAATAAATGATTTGCAAAGAAGTGCCTTAGCTTATCGATTGTTTCAAATCGTTTGTTTTGTGTTCCGACTCAATGATATGTCGCGCGATGATGGACTAGTATCGATTTTGCGCGGATTTAAAAAAAACGAATTAATTGCTTTTTCAAAACAACAGCATTTTAAGAATTATACCATCCAATGGAAATGGGCTTTCCGTTACCAATGGATTATCAAAACTAATAAATAGACATAGGATTAATTTTAGTTCTCTGTCAGCAAATCAATAAAATAAATGAGCGTAAAAATCGTAACAGTAGCCAAAGAACTCCCTAAATATTCCCGAACAACGGACGAAATCCTTCCGTTTTTGGATGCTTGGTTAGAGGGTCAAGAGGAACGCTTCATTAGGAAAGTCAAAAAGATTTTTCAAGGGGCAATGGTCGACAAACGCTATTCTATTATGGATCCGGTTGAAGTTTTTACCAAGAGCTCTTTTGAAGAACGCAACGCCATATATGTTAAAGAAGTAATTAGCCTAGGTGAAAAAGTATTAGATAAAACATTAAAGAAAGCCCAGTGGAAGCCCTCTGATTTAGATTATATAATCACGGTAAGTTGTACGGGAATCATGATTCCGTCTTTAGACGCTTACTTAGTCAATGCGCTCAAACTTCGGCAAGATATTGTGCGCCTTCCCGTAACTGAAATGGGATGTGCCGCTGGAATATCGGGCATGATTTATGCCAAAAACTTTCTGCAAGCCAATCCCGGTAAACGGGCAGCAGTGATTGCGATTGAGAGCCCAACGGCTACTTTTCAACTCAATGATTATTCTATGGCCAATATCGTAAGCGCAGCGATATTTGGTGATGGAGCAGCTTGTGTACTTCTTTCGTCTCATGAAGAAGATACCGGCCCTACCATAGTTGATGATGCCATGTATCATTTTTATGATGCTATTCAAATGATGGGATTCGAACTAACTAATATGGGATTAAAAATGGTGTTAGACATTGAAGTACCCGAAACCATTGCAAAGCACTTTCCAGCCATCATCCATCCTTTTTTAACGCAAAATAATTTAACAATAGAAGATATTGACCATTTAATATTCCACCCAGGAGGAAAGAAAATTGTACAAACCGTAGAAGATTTGTTTGCTGCCTCAGGTAAAAACATAAACGACACCAAAGAAGTTTTACGCCAATACGGAAATATGTCGAGTGCAACAGTGCTCTATGTACTAGAGCGTATTATGGATAGTCAACCCGGCCAAGGAGAAAAAGGGTTACTGCTTAGTTTTGGACCAGGTTTTTCTGCCCAACGAATTTTAATAGCGTTTTAAGATGTATAAAGAAATACTAAACCAATTGCCCTATAGCCATCCCTTCCTTTTTGTGGATACATTAGTTGCGGTAAATGAAAATGGAGCTACAGGGGAATATACTTTTAGCCCTGAGTCGGATTTTTATAAAGGGCATTTCAAAGACAACCCCATTACTCCGGGTGTTATTTTAACCGAAACAATGGCTCAAATAGGAGTTGTTTGCCTTGGCATTTTTTTACTAGCCGATTCCTTTACTTCCGCTAGTAAAATAGCCCTAACGTCCTCAGAGATCAATTACCTCAAACCAGTCTACCCAAACGAAAAAGTAACCGTAATTTCAGAGAAAGTTTATTTCCGATTCGGCAAGTTAAAATGCCAAGTTAAAATGCTTAATAGCCATAACGAAACAGTTTGCCAAGGCACTATAGCCGGAATGATCCTATGAATAAAAGAGTAGTCATAACAGGTCTTGGCGTGGTCGCTCCCAATGCAGTTGGTCTAGAAGCCTTTACCCATGCCATTAAAAATGGTGTTTCCGGTATAAAGCATGATGCGGAATTAGAACGGCTGCAGTTTTCTTGTCAACTATCAGGAACTCCTAATCTTTCAGAGGAGCAAATAAACCAATGTTTTACCGAACTTGAATTGCGAAATTTTAATGCCACCGGCATTTTATATGGAGTCATTGCTGGTATAGAAGCATGGAACGATGCGGGCTTACCCATTGAACATCATGAGGAACCCGATTGGGATTCCGGAACCATATTTGGAACTGGGACATCAGGCATAGCCAAGTTTCGGGAAAGCATCTACAAAATTGATGACCTGCAAACTAGACGATTAGGGAGTACTGCGGTAGCACAAACCATGAACAGTGGTGTCAGTGCCTATCTAGGCGGAAAGTTAGGTTTGGGGAATCAGGTGACAACCAATTCTTCTGCCTGCACTACTGGAACTGAAAGCATATTAATGGCCTACGAACGGATTAAGCTGGGTCATGCCAAAAGAATCTTAGCAGGAAGCACCAGTGATAGCGGGCCCTATATTTGGGGCGGATTTGATGCCATGAAAGTCTGCACCTTCAAACACAATGATACTCCTCAAGAGGGTTCTCGCCCTATGTCGGCCTCAGCCTCAGGCTTTGTGCCTGGCAGTGGAGCAGGGGCTTTAGTCTTGGAAGAGTTAGAGTTCGCTGTAGCAAGAGGAGCTAAGATTTATGCCGAAGTTTTAGGGGGTAATATCAACTCTGGCGGACAAAGAGGTTCAGGCTCCATGACCGCGCCCAATGGAACTGCTGTTCAAAAATGTATTGCCGCCGCCTTGCAAAATGCAGGTGTTGCCGGAAAGGATATAGATACGATAAACGGGCATTTAACCGCCACAAGCAAGGACTCCTTTGAAATTCAAAACTGGAGTGAAGCACTTCAGAGGACAGGAACTGGTTTTCCTTTAATTAACTCCTTGAAATCTATGGTTGGACATTGCTTGTCAGCTGCAGGAAGTATTGAAAGTGTAGCGACAGTTTTGCAAGTGTATGAGGGTTTTGTTTTTCCAAACCTAAATTGTGGCGATTTAAACGAAGCTATAACCGCCATCATAGATCCTTCAGTTATCCCTCAAGAACTCATAGTAAAAGAAATAAATATTGCAGCCAAAGCTAGTTTTGGTTTTGGTGATGTAAACGGATGTGTAATTTTTAAAAAATATAAATTGTAATGGATCGAACAGATAGCATCAACAAGCTAAAAGCAATCGTAAAACCTTTTGTAAAGAACCAAGAAGCGTTTGATACGCTAAACGAGGAAACCGACTTCATCAATGATTTAAACATTAACTCAGCGAATTTAGTGGATATTGTTTTAGATGTAGAAGAAGCCTTTCATATTGAAATAGACAACGTTTCCATGGAAAAAATGCTTACCATCAAAGCCGCATTAGACATTATTGAAAACAAGTCAGCCGAAAAATGATAGGCAACGATATTATAGACCTAGACCTGGCAAAACAAGAGAGCAATTGGCAGCGCAAAGGCTATTTAAACAAAATTATGACTTCCAGTGAGCAAGCGCTTATCTACAATTCCGCAGACCCTAATGTGATGGTATGGTTTTTATGGAGTCTTAAAGAAGCGGCATACAAAATCTATAATCGGCAAACCCAGATTCGTGGCTACATTCCGCTACGATTAGAATGTAAAATGCTCAATTGTAGTGGAACCTATCATTATGCAAAAGTAAATTGTGGAAATTATGAATATTGGACGCAGTCAATTATTACCAATTCTTACATAGATACCATGGCGGTTTGTCTCGAGGATAATCTTAAGAAAGTGATTGTCCTGCAGTCTGCTGATGGAATTCAAAAGAAAAACGGCATGCCTTTTCTAATGGAGCATACCGTTTTAAAACCAGTGTCCGTAAGCCACCACGGACGTTATGTACGTATCGTAACTTTAGTATAGTAATTTCTTCGATACAGTTGCACCACCTTCTAAAGTGATTTTTACTACCAAAGCTTGTTGTGCTATGGGAAGTGCGGCAACGGTATAGTTTTTATCATGCAATCCATTAGTTTCAAATAGTACTCGGCCCACTAAATCATAGATTGTTATTCCCGTAATATTTTCAGTAGTTGATTGAATTTCTATTTGTTGGTTTTCTTTAAATATAACAATAGTAGAATTATCGTTTTGTTTATGATGATTGTCATCATCACCATTAAATCGTAATTTAAATCGGTTGTTAAAAGTACCTACTGCACTGTTGAATACATATGGTTTTATCTTTAGATTCTGAATTCTGCCCGTTACTTTATCTTCTAAATAAATACTTTGACTCGAGTTGGTAAACAATCCATCCAATGCTCCAATGCCAATAGAATAGCGGCCAGCCGTCGTTATTTTTACTCCCAACGGCACCACATCACTAGAATTAAAAGGCAATTGGCGGCCTTGAATCATCATTTTATCACCGCCAATTAAGGAGTATAAGGCCATCGAGCCCGTAAAAGACATGCTAGCGTCATAAAAACTATCCTTATTATTTGTGGCACCTTCAACATAACCCACTAAGATACGATCAGAATTATTGTTAGCGTTAACCAAGTCTAACCAAATGCGGTGACGCTCCAAATTGGTTACATTAAAACTTTCGGTCTGATTAGAAGTCTTGTAAAATAAAGTATTAGCAAAAAGTGAATTTCTCAAACTGTTATCAAAGCTAACCACATCACTTGCCGGTGCTCCATCCAGCATTTGAACAAAGTAGCCTTGTCCCGCTCCAATCATCAAATCGGCTGCTGCTAAAGGACAACAACTAGTCCCCGTAAAGTTATACGTTAAGTAATCACCCGGACTGTAGTTATAAACAAAAGTGCCGTAAAACGGACTAGCACTAACGCTCGGCAAAGTGCCATGTGTCCATAATTTTAGGTTTCCTACGATTTTGGTACTGTTATTATACAAAAACCGTCCGCCACTAATAGAAGAAGGATAAGGGTTTCCAATCAAATTCCAGTTGTCACTGAAATTGGTGATCTCGGTCAAATTAATTCCTTGGTGGAAATTGGTATTGGTATCACTACCCCGACTAATAGGGAAGGTAATCGGACCATTATTAGGTACTCCTGTAAAACTGCCCAATAAAGTGGAAGGCAGACTTGCACTAAAACTAGGTGGTCCCGAGACAATATATCCTTTTCCAACCGTCATAGTATCGCCTGCAGCATATTCCCAATTCCCTTGTCCGCCATTGCTATTCGCGACTGCGGTATTCCAACGGAAAGCACTTCCAGAAGGTATCGGACTTGAAATGTTATTGACGTTATATGCAGCTACAGGAGAAGACCAATATACATAATCCAAACTTCTTATGTTAGCCTCTCTTTTGTATAGGATGTTACCCATGTTTTGGTTATTGTTTATTTGAATTAGATTCGAACTATTATCCAATTGAAATAATCCATTAGGTTCAACTTTTATCCAGTCGGTAACGGTTATATTATTATTCGCATTTACGGTCAGACTCGCATTGTTTAAGATAGTTAAGTTTCCTGCCAAACCATTATAGTGGGTACCAGAGATGATAGGGTCATTAATAGTGACTGGAATAACTACGCAATCTAAATTGTTTGGAATTCCAAGAGGTGTCCAGTTATTATCATCGTCCCAATCGGTGCTCACAGAACCATTCCATGTTTTACTACCGCTTACCGTAACTGTGGTCTCGTCTGTTTCTACTAAGGTCGTGCCATTACACAAAGCATAAGTAACTTCTGCCGTATAAGTTGTAGTTGACGTTGGGCAGACATGTAGGGTGTCTGTAGTAGCGATAACCGGCCCACTTGTGCCTGAACCTTCATGCCATTTTATAGAGGTTAAAGAAGTTCCAGACGGAACAAAGCGCCAAGCCTCATTTGTAGTAGTCCAATCGGGATCCAAACTATTGCGGTTAGGAGGTATTACGCCTTGTGTTCCTGTGGCATTTTGTATTCCTACCGCTGCATTACCACCATTCCAGGAAGGACATACCGTCTTCTCTTGAATATACACTTCAATAATGTTTGTGTTTTCATACAAGACCATCATACCCGTATACAACGAAGAAGTACAAGCATACATAGGTACATTTCTCCAAGATACTACTAAGGCACGACATCCCGTATTCATAGTGATTAATTCCCAACCGATATTGCCTCCAACACCAGGATGTATGTCTTGATAAACCCCAAAAATGGCATTTTTAAATAAGATCGGACTCGGAATGTTACTTGCAAAGGACCAAGTAGAATAGCCACTTGGAACATTGTTAATGGTATCAAAGGTCAAGGCTCCATTCGAACTGATCAAACATTTGTTGTAATTGTTACCATAAAAACAAAAGTTAAAAGGTAAGTTCACCACAGGGGACCATACGTCATCAGTATTAATGCTTAAGGGATTAGCCATACAACCAAATTGGTACGGTGGTGCATAAGGAATGGATTGCACCGTATAATTTGAAGTATCGCCCAATTGAAGGTAGGTGGCTTGCAAATCAGCACATCCCGTGGCTAAACAACTAGAAATAGGAGCTGGATCTAAGCCATTCAAGTTTAAGCCTCCCGCCAAAACAGAAGGACAACCTAGCGCTGAAGCACCAATGCCGTTTCCACTAGTACAATTTAATAGGGAGAATGTTACAGGACCAACCCAAATTCCAGCGCCATTGATGGCATCACAGTAGGAACGTACCCAGAAATAATAGGTGAACGATGGACTTAATCCACTTAAATTAACAGCCGTTATTCCCGGTCCTATACTACCGGTTGGGGTAGCTAAATAGGCAGGAGCAACTGCTGAAGTTGAATAATAATATTGATAACCATTGCTTGGTGGAGGTACAGGAGCAGTCCAACTTATAGTTGCCGTGGTTTGACTTGTAAAAATAGCACTAAGATTGGAAGGGTTCCCAGAGCATGGCAAGGGCGTCACTTCGATACTGTAATCTTCAGTCTCTCCTGAGGTAATGGTTCCGCACGGTGAGGGATTAAAAGAGGCAGCATCCGCTTTGATGCGCATTCTATGTAATCCAATTCCAGCGGTATTAGGTATCGTGAAACTTCCCGCAGCAGAAAGGACTTGGGCTCCCGACGCATAGACTTTTTCCCCTGTATCATTAAAATCCAAATCGTCATTCCAATCAACCCATATATTGAACCCATAAGCAAAAGTACCATTGAAAAAAGAAGCATTAAAATTAACGGTACCATAGATTTGTTGCGAAACTACTTGAGAAATAAAAGGACCATAACCTGTTGGAGAATAACCAGAAGCCAAATTACTAATGTTACTAATACCTCCTATAGTGGCAAAACTGGTGATATATCGCGTTGAGGTAGTTGAATTAGAAGCGCAATATCCGGTATAGGCTGTTCCAGTAATATAGCTGCTGGTACATACTGAATTGGAAGCGGCTATGCGATAATAGTAAACTATATTGGTACTTAATCCTATAACATTTAAGGCAGTGGTGGGATCGTTTATCGTAAAAGGGGAGCCAGGGATATTTTGAGTATAACCAGGATCTGTTGTCACTTGAACGGTATAGATGATTGGATCTGAGTTGCCCCCGATAGGTGCAAACCAATCTAAAGTAATTCCTGTTGCAGTAACGCTTGTTAAGCTAACACTGTTGGGCTCCGTGACACATGTGATCGTGTCCCCAAGTAAAGGAGGTAACGAACTATAAATCGGTCCTGCGCAATTAGTATTGTTATAGGCATAAATAAAATAGTAATAATGGGAGTTACCTACAACATCTAAAGTGCTGAAATTAGGTGTCGGACTATTAGCGATAAAGGTGTAACCGAAGCCTAAGGTGTTAATATTAAAGGGAGAATACAAAACACTATTTATAGGCATTGATGGAGCAGTACTTTGAGTAGATTGAATGATCAAGTACCCAGATGCATTACCAATAAAGCTAGCGCTAATCGAACTACTACTAATGGTGTTAAAAGTGAAATTACTAGCTTGGACTGTGGGTTCATCACAAGGCGGAGGAGTAGTCGCACAGATACCAAAAGTTCCAGTACTTCCACCACCATTTTCCCAAAAGCGAACATATAAAATCTCGCCTGGAATACGGCTCGATACCGAAACCGTTGACATTAAAGGATTGCCGCTACTGTCATCATCGCAACTGATTTCTGTTAAGATACTGCAATCACCCTCATATATAGCTACGCCGCTATTAGTGACAGCTCCATTTTGAGTATCAATAACAACCATACCCGTTGAAGGCACCTCTACATAAAACCATACATCATTGTTGACATAATTAGCACAACTTGGATCGCCTATAAATAAACTACTACTGGCATTGATATTGGAATACGTATCATAATTACAAGTTAAAGTGACCGGCAGCGGAATAGCAGCACAAGGTTCATCATTGTCTGGTGGAATAACACCACAAGTAATAGTGAAAGTAATAACACCTCCGGTGGTCAATTCGGGATCAGCCAATATATAATAGGCTACTCCCGCCGTCAACTGAAAATAAGGACTAGTGGCAGCACCCGATAAGGTTGAAATACAATTCCAATTATTTCCATCACATCCTAAAGAAGCTTCTTTAAATTGATAAGCAATACCTGTAAACGAACTGCTTTGTAAGATTGAATAACTGGCAGTGGTAGTAGGAGTAAAAGAATAAATTTTTTCTTTACCATTGGTTAATAGACCGCAACCAGAGACGGCATAACTGCCATAACCTGAGGGCATGGTTGTGCTAATACTTGTGCCGCAGGTAATCCCCGTCGTGATGCTAGTGCATGGATCTGGTGGAGTCGTTATACAAATGTTGAATGTACCAATTCCAGCAGCAGCTGGATTGCTATAAACTCTAACAAAGTATTTTGTGCCGATAACTAAACCACTTATCGTTCCAGCTTCTATCGTGGTACCACTGGTGTTGTCATTACATAATAAACTGGTCAATCCTCCATTACAACTCCCTTCAAATACTTCAAAAACAGGGTCGTAAAGGCTATTCGGGGTTACCGTTATTACATGTGTTGTACCAGTCGCGGTGAATTTATACCAAACATCATCATCGGCTGTACCTGAACAACCCGGCTGCGTTTCAGTGGCACCAATGGTGGTACCATTCGTACTGGTCGCACAAACCGTAGTTGGGTTAACCGTGACATTAATAGCCCCCTGACAATCATCATTTGTCGGGGGAGTTGGAATACAAGCAAGGGTGAAATTAACCGTGCCGCCTGTTAAGGTCGTTGGGTCAATCATAAGATAATACTCATTGCCAGCAATCATGGATATGTTCGGACTAACAGCACTTCCTGTTAAGTTTCCGATGCAACTCCAACCACTTTCATTGCAACCGTTGTCAACCAATTTAATTTGGTAATCCACAGGCGCATAGGCACTGTTTTGTTGAATATAATAATTACCGGTCACCGTAGGAGTGAATATATATAAATGTTCTACCCCTGGCGTATCATTGCCACATATAAAATTGTTGTAACTGCCGTATCCTGCCTGCAACGCTTGATTAATAGTGGTGCCACAAGTATCTATAGGGGTAATGGAACTACAAGGATTAGGAGGAGAAGCAATACAAATAGTAAAACTTCCTTGTCCACTTCCACTTGCCGAACTATGGACTCTAACGTAATAAATGTTTCCAATCGTTAAGCCTGAAAGTGGGGTGGTTTCAATGGCGCTTCCTGTAGTTGCATCTTGACACAAGATACTAACAAAACTTCCACAAGTACCATCAAAAACTTCAAATACAGCATCAGACAGTGTTCCGGGGGTTACCGTAATGATTTGTGTGTTGTTCGTAGCCGTGAATTGATACCAAACATCATCATCTGCCGTTCCTGAACAACCCGCTAATGATTCAGTAGCGGCTGAGGTATCTCCGATTCCAGTTACGGCACAAGTATTAGATGGATTCACACTAAGGGTAGTTGCATTGGTGCAATCATCATTATAGATGATCGGGACACCACACGTAATTGTAAAGCTGATTGCGCCACCAGTTGTCGTTTGTGGATCTACTAAAATATAATATTGTGTACCTGCTAGTAAGGAAAAGGTCCCGCTACTCGAAGCATTAAGTAGGTTGCCAATACAAGCCCAACCCGTGGCACTACAGCCACTAGATACCGGCTTAACTTGGTAATTAATACTAGTATAAGCACTATTTTGTTGAACAGTATAGTTTCCTGTCAGGGTAGGAGTAAAGGTGTATGTTTTTTCAATCCCCGAGGTCGTGTTTCCACAGGTGAGATTGGCATAGGTACCCGTTCCTGCTGCTACTGTAGTAGTAACAGTAGTGCCACATGCCGCGATGTTTGTCACTGACGAACACGGATTTATAACAGCAGTAATACATAAGGTGTCTATAGTCATACTACTTCCTCCACCTACATTTACGACTTTCAAATAGTACGTTCCATTTGCCAACGATTGATTTATAGTCTCCGTTTGTGAGGAGTTATTGGCAGTATCACTATTGGCACACGCTATCTGAGTTAAACCCGCACAAGGACCAGTAGAAGAGAGTAATTGCAGGTATAAGTTTCTATCGATCGAATCCGCTTTAATCTTGACATTCAAAGGACCTCCCGTAACGGTAAATTTATACCATATTTCTTGACCGAAAGAAACTGCTCCACAAGCGTTATTGATATTGGGAAGATCTTGAGTACTATCGGTTACGGCTACTAAAGAAGCACAAGGACCATTAATTGCTAAAGGTAAAGCCGTAGCACAAGTGTTTTGAGAATGCGTTAAGAATGCAGTTAGTAAAATAAAAAAAAGACAAACTTTTTTAATAATGGTTGAAGTGAATTTTTTAGGCATATAGGGTTATTTATTATGTTGTCTTTATGGCTAACAAGACAAAATTTAAAAACCCTAATCAATTGTTAAAAAAAAGTGTATTTCATCGTTATTTAGTATTGTTCTTCTTTGAATTATGGATAAACATCGTCAGTTCATGGGTGTAGGTGTCCAACGAATTAATAGAAGTTTTGATATATCCTATTACTTTTTCCAATTCCTCTTTACTCATCGTATAATCTAACAAGCTCTCAATGCCCATAATTTGGGTAACAGGATGACGCATTTTGTGGGATGTAATAAACATCATTTCCTCCAAACTAGTAATATATTCTTGATTTTTTTGCTCCGCAATTTTTAAAGCAGTGATGTCGTATCCTGTTAAAATAAACTTTTTATTTCCTTCCAACGCATGTAAAATACGCAGCATGTATCTGGTCGTTCCATCCTCGGCAATTATTTCATCAATCCATTCGGTATTTTTATTTTTCTTTACAATAGAAAAGGATTCATTTCTTCGCTGAGCGATTGCCGGGTTCAAACCTTTTAAAGCGCAGTAATCAAAATCCGTTTTCCCAATAATCCACTCTCTAATTTCGTCACTTTCAATGCCTTTTGGGTTAACGTACAAATAACGCTCTTTTGCATCGTAAACTGCGATCTCGGTTGGTATTTTACTCAAGATATCATCGGTAAACCGCTTTTGTTTGTCTATTTCAGCGGTTCGTTTCTCAACGCGTTTTTCCAAATATTGATTCATTCGTTTGATATTGTTTTCCGCTCTTTTTCGTTCTGTAATATCGATTAACGAACCTATATAGCACAAGTTACCCTCAATTTCTAATTTTTCTATGGAGAAAAGAACATCAATTTCTTGCCCATCTTTTTTTGTTAATTGGGTTTCCATGTTTTTGTCGTTAAACCCGATTCTATTTATTTTTTCAAGAATTTGGTTTGATTTATTGATATCAATCAATTGTAATTCAAGAGAGCTTTTCCCAATAACAAACGATTTATCATATCCGGTCATCAGGCAAAATGAGTCATTTACATAAATGATCTTTCGGGTAATGGTATCTGTAATAACTATAGATACAGGTGTTGATTCTAAAACTTGATAAAATTTACTAAACGTGGCTGCTAAAGCCTCAGCCACTTTTTTGCGTTCCGTTATATCTCGTCCTGTAGCATACAATAATTCACCTACAGGCGTAATATTCCACTCAATCCATTTGTAATTTCCATTTTTGCACATAAAACGGTTAAGAAAATCGGTAGACGTTTGACCTGAAGCGAGTTGGCTAACTTCATCAACGGTTTTAGCAATATCATCGGGATGAATATAATCCATGAAACTATGAGATAAAAATTCCTCTTCCTTATATCCCAAAATTTTCTCAAAAGCAGGATTAATATTTTTGAAGAATCCATCAATGCTAGCGATTCCAATCATGTCAACAGATATGTTGTAAAATAAATCGCGTTCTTCGACCGCTTTTTTCCGCTCCGTGATATCCCTAAAAATTAATACAGCTCCAATAATTTCACCATCTCGTCTATGAATGGGTGCTCCACTATCATCGATGTAAATTCTACTACCATCTTTTCGAACTAACATCGTGTTTTCTTCTAATAGTATCACGCTCCTTTTTTCTAAAGCCGTTAAAGCAGGATTTTTAGTGCGTTCACCTGTTATCGGGTTGATTATATGAAATACTTTCTCTAAAGGTTCGCCTACAGCGTCATACATTGACCATCCCGTAATCGAACAGGCTGCTTTGTTAATCATGGTGATAACACCATCAATGTCGGTAGTAATAACCCCATCACCCAAACTTATGAGGGTTTGAGTAAACCAATCGTTTTGTATAAACAAAGCTTCTTCATTTCGTTTACGGTATTTTATTTGTTTCATCAACGAAAAAAAGGTTAGGGAAAAAACAAATACAATAAAGATCATCCCTATGAACAAGACAATCTTAATGGTGCGGAAGGACCTGTCTTTCTTCAATGATTGTTCTCTTAATAAGCGGGTCTCTTCCTGGTCTAAAGCCTTGAATTTTAAACGTAAACTATCCATTAGAATTTTACCTTGACCTTCACTTACGCGTCGAATCGCGTTTTCAAGGCCATAGGTGTTTCTTATGGCAATCACCATGGTAAGCGTAGTATATTTTTTCTGTATTAAATCATTAATTTGTCTAACTCGTTGACGTTGAATCGGATTGCTTTTAGTACCAATTACTAAATGAGGTAACAAACTGTCTTTTTGGACTGTAGATGACTTTAAAAGACTTAAGTATTTTGGATCCCCAGTTATGACATATCCTCTTTGGGAGGTTTCGGCATCTTTTAAGGTCGACATTAATAAGTTGCTGGTTTGAAGTACTTTATAAGTATGCTGAACCCAATGATCGTTTTCGTTGTTTTGCTTAAAGGAAAGTATAGATAAAACACTTAGAAAGATAAGTACACTAAGAGCCGTGAAAAAGCCTAGATAGGCCAACTTGGTCATACGCATCCATTTCATAAACAATAGTATTACTAAGCTAAAGATTTTAGCTTACAATTAGGTTGTTTAATATTGTGGTGGTATTCTAGGTCTAAAGTACAAAGAAAATATCAGTAAACCTATTAAAATATAGGGTTTTTTATGGATCTAACATAGGAGGTGCTTCTGAGATAGCGTGTGAACCTATATTTTAAGTAGAAAAATTTAGGATACTAGCCAATAATAAAGTAGGGCCCAAACAAGAAAAAAGAATAAACCGGGATAAACTATAGTCGTTAAGTTTCGTTTCAATTCCTTTTTTATCAGGAACAAATAAAGGATATAACACACGAATAACGGACCTAAAATAAACGGAAAATAAAGACGCATAAGGGAGTATAAATTTTAAAATCTCAAATGGAAATCCAATAATACAACAGACTATTTTGATTGTACGACCAATCCAATGCCAGTTTCTTCTAAATTAAATTGCGTTAAACTGCCTTTGTGTTCCAGTTGTATTTTTAAGATACTATAATGATTTTGTGGGGTTCCAACCAATAATTCATCCGTACCATCTACAAATTGCCACAGCGCTTTAGCTAATTGTCGAGCCAACATGCTTATGTATATCGACTTGTCTTGCGTGAGCAGCTCAAAACTATGATCGGCATTTAAAATAAAAATACTGTTTTTAAATCCAGCAACCACTTTCATCTGTGTATCATTACTAGCTTTTGTTGAAACTACTTCGGTTACGGTCCACCGACCTACAATGTCTTTTTCAATAAAGCCCTGTGCATTGATAAATTGCATCATAAATAAAAAAGAAACTACAAATAAAGAAGTACTTGTTTTCATAATTGATCGTGTTAATGGCTAATCAAAGATACAGCTATTTATGTATCTTATATAGAAATAAGGATGCAAGAATGATACCAAATAAATTCCAAATAATTAATTTTCAATAATTTTAGAAGCCGCCCTACCAACTTCGCAAGAAAATTAAATCATACACCTGCATATTTCTTATCTTTACACTTAGAAATTGACCATAAAATAAGCCTAAAAATGAGTTACTACAAAATACTGAATTTAGAACATTACTTTAAAATGTATAAAAAATCGGTTCGCGAACCGAGAAAGTTCTGGGATAGAATCGCCGACGAAAATTTTACTTGGTACCAAAAATGGGAAAAAGTATTCGAGTTTGACTTTCAAGAAGCCAAATTCAAATGGTTCATCGACGCCAAAGTCAACATTACCAAAAACTGCATTGATCGTCATTTAGCAAGAAGAGGCGAAAAAACCGCTATCATATTCGAGCCCAACAATCCCGAAGAAGAAGCACAGCATATATCGTACAACGAACTCTATGCTAGAGTATCTAAATTAGCCAATGTGCTTAGAGAACAAGGAATTAAAAAAGGAGACCGCGTCTGCATCTACCTTCCCATGATTCCCGAGCTTTCCATTGCCGTATTAGCATGCGCGCGTATCGGTGCCATTCACTCCGTAGTTTTTGCAGGATTCTCCGCCTCGGCAGTAGCCGCCCGTATCAACGATAGCGAATGTAAAATGGTAATCACCTCCGACGGTAGCTACCGCGGAAATAAAGCCATCGACCTAAAAGGAATCGTAGACGATGCCCTAGAAAAATGCCCTTGCGTTGAAAAAGTACTAGTAGTGAACCGTACCAATACTCCCGTAAACATGAAAGAAGGGCGTGACCAATGGTTACAACCGCTAGTTGACGCTGCTGTGCCCAACAATGTAGCCGAAATCATGGACGCGGAAGATCCGTTATTCATTCTCTATACGTCTGGATCAACAGGTAAACCCAAAGGGATGTTGCATACCACCGCAGGATACATGGTCTATACCGCCTACACCTTCAAAAACGTATTCAATTACGAAGAAAATGATATCTTCTGGTGTACCGCCGATATCGGATGGATCACCGGTCACTCTTATATTTTATACGGTCCCCTGTTAAACGGTGCAACTACCGTAATCTTTGAAGGGGTGCCTTCATACCCCGACTTCAGTCGCTTCTGGGAAGTAATCGAAAAACATAAGATAACCCAATTCTATACGGCTCCAACGGCCATCCGTGCCCTAGCCAAAGAAAACCTTGACTACGTACAACGATTTCCTCTAAGCTCCTTAAAAGTGATTGGATCTGTGGGCGAACCCATAAATGAAGAAGCATGGCACTGGTACAACGACCATGTAGGGGGTAAAAGATGCCCACTAGTAGATACTTGGTGGCAAACCGAAACGGGTGGCATCATGATTTCACCTATTCCTTTTGTGACGCCAACAAAACCAACCTACGCATCCCTGCCTTTACCGGGTATCCAACCGGTATTAATGGACGAATTGCGTAATGAAATAGAAGGCAACCAAGTGACGGGCAGCCTCTGCATCAAATTCCCCTGGCCTTCCATGGCACGTACCATCTGGGGCGACCACCAACGCTTCAAAGAAACCTATTTTTCTGCCTTTCCAGGTAAATATTTCACGGGAGACGGTGCGCTAAGAGATGAAGTAGGTTACTACCGCATCACGGGCAGAGTAGATGATGTAATCATCGTATCCGGACATAACCTAGGGACTGCACCCATCGAAGATTCAATCAACGAACACCCAGCCGTAGCAGAAAGTGCGATCGTCGGATTCCCACATGATATCAAAGGAAATGCTTTATACGGCTTCGTAATCTTAAAAGAAAGCGGAGAAAGCCGGAACCAAGAAAACGTAGCCAAAGAGATCAACCAGTTGATTTCTGACCAAGTAGGTCCGATCGCGAAATTAGATAAAATCCAATTCGTTTCCGGTTTGCCTAAAACCCGCTCCGGTAAAATCATGCGCCGTATCTTAAGAAAAATAGCAGAAGGCGACTTCTCGAATTTCGGTGATACGTCCACCTTACTAAACCCTGAAATAGTGGACGAAATTAAAAATGGAAAAGTCTAACTAAACCTGGGAAACCAACAACCAAAGCCTTCTCTCTAAGAAGGCTTTTTTTATAGGCCAACGATACTATAGGGAGTTTTTCTATATCTTTACCAATGAAATCAAAAACAACCCTATGAAAAAAATACTTCTTTTGGCAGGTGTAGTGTTCTTAAGCCTGCAGTTTTCAAGTTGTAACCCAAACGACGGCTATTCGGGACTTGGACATACAGCCGATTATGAGTTTGCTCAAAATTTTGGAGCCAAAATAACACGCGACTTTGTAGGCCAAATAGTAGATGGAGCAAACCAACCCATTCAAAATGTGACGGTGGCCATCGGGACCACCACAACCCAAACGGATGCAAACGGGGTATTCATCATCAACGGGGCCAGTGTTCGTGCTCGCTTTGCCTATATCACGGCGAAGAAAGTAGGTTATATCGACGGTTCACGGACCATGGTACCTACCGACGGCAAAAATCATGTAAAAATCATGATGCTTGAAAATGCCCCGCAACAAACCATTCAATCGGGGGTAGCCAGCGAAGTATCCATATACTCCGGAACAAAAGTAGCCTTTGATGGCGCATTTAAAGACGAAACAGGAGCCGACTATACCGGTGCCGTGGCCGTGGCATTGTTCCACCTAACACCCAGTGAGCCTAGTTTAGAATATCTAATGCCAGGCATGCTCTTCGCTCAAACCGCCGAAAATAAACAAGCTTCCTTATCGACCTTCGGAATGCTAAACGTTGAATTAAGAGGGGCAGACGGACAAAAGTTAAACTTAGCCGACGGGCATACCGCCGAAATTACCATGCGTATTGATGACGACCAATTAGCTACCGCACCCGAATCGATTCCTCTTTGGCATTTCGATGTAACTACGGGCTACTGGAAAGAAGATGGTCTAGCTACCAAAGTCGGAAACTACTATGTAGGTACCGTAAGCCACTTCTCTTGGTGGAATTGCGATATGCCAAACTCTTCAATTCTGCTTACGTTTACTTTTGTAAATAGTGATGGCCAACCCTTATCCAATCTAGGCATCAACATGATAAATGCTTCCGGTTATCACGCTAGTGGGTCAACCGATAATAACGGACAGTTATCCGGAATTTTACCTGCCAATCAAGCCTTTACCGTCAATGTGTATTCACCTTTCTATTCTTGTGATTCTGGGATTATTTATACTACGACGGTCGGACCCTACACCGCAGATACTATTATTCCTAACATTGTGGTGCCCTCATCAGTCAATGTAGAAAGTACAACCGTTACTGGGACACTACTTAAATGCGACAATACAAATGTGACTAATGGATATGTTCTCTTAACCAGCAATGCCGGAGTCAATGCCATTGCAACAGTAACCAACGGTTCATTCAGTTTCAATGAGTTGTACTGCTCCAGCAATACACAATTCTCCTTAATCGGTTTTGACTATGACGCATTCCAAAGTACAGGCATCATCAATTATAACTTTACCGCACCAACTACAGCAGTAGGTATCCTCACTGCTTGTACAGCCGTAAATGAGTTTATCTCGTACCAAATTGACTCCAATCCACAAGTAATTATGCTAACCAACATCAATGCGTTTTCAGGTGGGATTCAAGGTGCTCCAACTGGTGGGATGACCATTTCAGCTTCAGCTCCAACAGGAGGTATTTATTTTACAGGAAACACCGTGATTCCGGGGGTTTATACAAGCGCCGATTTTTCCATTGAAGGAGGAGAGGTAGGATACATAGGTGCTACGACAACGAATACCGTGCAGTTTAATTTATCCAACTACGGGAACGTAGGCGAATACATTGACATGACTTTTTATGGTACCTATTTCGATCCACAACAAGTTCAAGTAACACCTCATACCATTACAGGGACGATTCACGTGCTAAGAGATAACTAAAATTAGCTCATCTCCATAAAAAAAGCCCCGAACAATCGGGGCTTTTTTTATCCTAAAACTTGACTAACCTCACTTTTCAAAAAAGTCAATGCCACACTAGTAGCGGACTCATCTTGTAACTGGTCACTCAATATTTTTTCTCTCAATTTATCGGCAGTTACTACACTAGTATCCATAGCCGACTTACGAATGTTTTGGATAATGGTGTTCTTAGCTTTTAATAAGATGACCCAACATTCATCCGTAACATAAATCTGCTGCGTAAGGTTGTGCTCAAACTCTTGCTCAATGTGATGGATCAGTAAGTTCTGATAATCCATTTTGTCCTCCTGCAAAGGAGCAACACGAATCAATAGTTTAGCGGGATTAATACGCTCCAAATACAAAGCCAAGCGCTCATATGCCTGCAAACGCAGTGGTAACGCTTGCTTCTGATTTTCACGCATCAACGCAAAATGGCGCTTCTTTTCTTCATTGCCCATAAACATTTGAAAGAAATAATAAGAAACACCTCCCGTTATCACAGCAGGTAACGTGTAAAAAGCTAATTCTAAAAGTTTATCAGTGTTCATATCAGTATATCTTAATATTTGTTGACAAATATAATAGAAATACACTTATCTCTCTATTGCAATTCCACCGAAGGAACATTAAATTTGTCGAAGTCGATTGTTAAACCCAACAGCACAGTCGCGCACTAACTTAGCTTCTATAATAATGCAACAGTATATAGCCCAACTCAACGAAGCGCAACAAGCTCCCGTGTACCAGAAAGATGGCCCCATGATTATCATTGCGGGCGCAGGCTCTGGTAAAACACGTGTGCTTACGATGCGGATAGCCTACCTAATGAGCTTAGGAGTCGATGCGTTCAATATCTTAGCGCTTACGTTTACCAATAAGGCAGCTCGCGAAATGAAAAAACGTATCGCCGATATCGTTGGTAATAATGAAGCTAAAAACCTTTGGATGGGTACCTTTCACTCGGTATTCGCCCGCATCCTCAGAAACGAATCCGACAAACTAGGCTATCCTTCCAATTTTACCATTTACGATACCCAAGATAGTGTACGCCTAATTTCAGCCATCATCAAAGAAATGCAACTTGACAAGGATATCTACAAACCCAAACAAGTGCTAGGTAGAATCTCGTCCTATAAGAACTCGCTAATTACAGTCAAGGCATATCTTAATAATCCCGAACTCCAAGAACAAGACGCCATGAGCAAAAAGCCGCGCCTAGGGGATATTTACGCCAACTATGTAGACCGGTGCTTCAAAGCTGGCGCCATGGATTTTGACGATTTGCTGCTAAAGACCAACGAACTCCTAAACCGATTCCCCGATGTACTAGCCAAATACCAAGACCGTTTCCGCTACATCATGGTGGACGAGTACCAAGATACCAACCACTCGCAGTACCTCATCGTACGTGCGCTATCCGATAGATTTCAAAACATCTGTGTAGTAGGGGATGATGCGCAAAGTATCTACGCCTTCCGCGGGGCCAACATCAACAACATTCTGAACTTCCAAAAGGATTACGACAATGTAAAAACATACCGCCTCGAACAAAACTACCGCTCCACCAAAAACATCGTAGAAGCGGCCAACTCCATCATCGACAAAAACAAAACCAAACTCGATAAAGTGGTATGGACTGCCAACGACTTTGGCCCTAAAATTAAAGTGCACCGAAGCCTAACCGATGGCGAAGAAGGCCGATTCGTGGCGGGTGAAATTTTCGAACAAAAGATGCGAAACCAACTCATGAATGGACAATTCGCAATCCTATACCGCACCAATGCGCAATCCCGTGCTATGGAAGACGCCCTCCGCAAACGCGATATCCCTTATCGTATTTATGGTGGTCTGTCGTTTTACCAACGCAAAGAAATCAAAGATGTTTTGTGCTACTTACGCTTAGTAATCAACCCCAAAGATGAGGAAGCGCTAATCAGAGTCATCAACTATCCTGCCAGAGGAATAGGGGATAGTACCGTGGAAAAACTTACCGTGGCGGCCAACCATTACAAACGTTCCATCTTTGAAGTCATGGAGAATATCGAACGCATCGACTTGAAGCTAAACTCGGGGACCAAACAACGCTTGCAAGATTTTGTGATGATGATTAAAAGCTTTCAAGTCATCAACGAACAACAAGATGCCTTCGTTCTAACCGAACACGTGACCAAAAAAACAGGCCTTGTCCAAGAACTCAAGAAAGACGGAACCCCGGAGGGAATCGCCCGCATAGAAAACATTGAAACCCTAATGGGAGGGATAAAGGACTTCATCGAAGGACAAAAAGAAATAGACGGGGCTCGAGGTGCTTTATCCGAATTCATGGAAGATGTGGCTTTGGCAACCGACCTAGACAACGATACCGGAGACGACGATAGAGTAGCCTTAATGACCATTCACTTAGCCAAAGGGCTTGAGTTTCCTTATGTTTTTGTCGTTGGAATGGAGGAAGACTTGTTCCCAAGTGCCATGAGTATGAATACCCGTTCGGAACTAGAAGAAGAACGTCGCCTATTCTATGTAGCGCTAACAAGAGCGGAACACCAAGCCTATCTAACCTATGCTCAGTCCCGCTACCGCTGGGGCAAGCTAACCGATGCTGAACCATCGCGCTTCATCGAAGAAATAAAAGACGAGTACCTAGAGTATATCAACCCGAATGATCGAGGCGGATACAGCTATAAACCAACGATCGACTTAGATATTTTTGGCGACATCGATAAATCTAAACTCCGCCAAGAAAAGCCAATTGCTGGAACGCCACCAAAAAGATACGGTGAAGAACCCGTTTCCTCAGCAAATATTCGTAAATTGAAGCCTGTAGGAAGTAATGCTTCCGGGAATACCAATTTGTTTGACAGCAAACTGACCATCGGCAACGTCGTTATGCATGAGCGCTTCGGGAAAGGACAAGTAGTCAACTTAGAAGGGGTAGGAGCTGATAAGAAAGCCGAAATCAAATTCGAAGTGGGAGGGATTAAGAAATTATTACTCCGCTTCGCCAAATTAGACGTAATAGGATAACATGATGGAAAAACTAAAAGCAGTCCACTGGAAAGGGGTCATCTACTGGTTTGTGGTGATGGCACTGATGAATGTCTACCTTATTCCAACGTTCATTAACCACCAACCCATAACGCCCCAACGCATCATCGTCGGGATGCTAATCTCTGCGGTAGTCGCATTAGGCATGGGTCTTCTAACGATTCCAAAAAACAAAAAAAACAGTTAATCTCTATAATCTTTTAGTCTATCATCTATCAGTCTATCAGTCTATCATCTATCAGTCTATCATCTATCATCTATTCTCTAACTTATGGCCGAATTCATCAAAATATACGAAGACAAACCCAGCGAAGCCTCCATCAAAAAAGTGGTTGACGTCCTTCGCGATGGCGGATTAGTTATTTATCCCACCGATACGGTTTATGGGTTAGGGTGTGATATAACCAACTCAAGGGCGCTAGAACGCATTGCGAAAATCAAAGGAATCAAACTGGAAAAAGCCAATTTCTCCTTCGTATGCAGCGATCTAAGTAACTTGTCGGACTATGTGAAACAAATTGACACTTCTACCTTCAAAATTCTTAAACGTTCCCTACCAGGCCCCTATACCTTCATCCTGCCAGGCAATAACGACCTGCCGAAAGAATTTCGTAAAAAGAAAACCGTAGGGATACGCGTTCCCGATAATAATATCGCCCTAGATATTGTAAAACTGTTAGGTAATCCCATAGTCTCAACTTCCATACACGACGAAGACGAAGTGCTAGAATATTCAACCGACCCCGAACTAATCTTCGAAAAATGGCAACATCTAGTCGATTTAGTTATTGATGGCGGCTACGGCGATAACATAGGTTCCACCATCATTGATCTATCAGGCTACGAACCAGTGGTAATCCGAGAAGGAAAAGGAGACCCCGATATTTTTTAAGAATCAATTACCATAAAAAAAACGCCTCAAGCAATTGAGGCGTTTTATCTATTATCTATTATCTATCAGTCTATTATCTATCATCTATCATCTATCAGTCTATCATCTATCAGTCTATCATCTATCAGTCTATCATCTATCAGTCTATCATATAAAAAAAAACTATTTCTTCTGATTCTTCATCTCCTTCTCAATCATATCATAGAACTCATCAATCTTTGGAAGTACCACAATGCGCGTTCTCCTATTTTTAGCTCTATTGTCTGCTGTGTTGTTGTCTACTAAGGGAATGAATTCACTACGTCCTGCTGCAATCAATTGCGCCGGATTTACACCCAAATCTTTAGTCAAGACTCTAACAATGGCCGTAGAGCGTTTAACACTCAAATCCCAGTTGTCTAATAAAATGGCATTGCCAGTAAAAGGAACATTGTCTGTATGTCCTTCAACCATACACTCAAAAGTTGGACGACTGTTCACCACCTTAGCAACTTTAGCTAATACTTCTTTAGCACGATCGCTCACCGTATAACTGCCGCTTTTAAATAATAATTTATCAGCTATTGAGATGAATACAACACCTTTATCTACGTTAACTTCAATGTCTGGATCCGCTATACCTACAGAGCTTTTTAAGCTAGTAACCAAAGCTAAGGTGACACTGTCTTTTTTAGTCAATGCATCTTGCAAACGAGAAATTTTAAGATCTTTCTCTTTTAAACTTTCTAAAGATTTCTCTAAATTTTGAGCTCCTTTCGTAGTCAAAACGGTCAATTCTTTCGAATTGTTTATCAGATCCGAATTGTTTTGCTTCAAATAATCGTTTTGCTTAGTCAACGCGTCTTTCTCTGACAGACATAAATTCAATTTTACAGTGGTTGAATTCAATAAGTCCTGACACTCTTTGTTTTGCGCTTCTAAAGCAGCAATTTTTTTCTTAGTCCCACACGATGTAAGGGTTAAAGCCACTATTGAAAGTCCAAAAATTACTTTTCTCATAGGTGATGTAGTTAAAATTTTTACAAAAGTACGGATTAATTTTTTTTACCCTAGTTTATCCTAATGATAAACTCTTGTTAAATTACCGTTCAAAAACAGTGCCGTTCTTGACAAAATAACGATAAACAATACTGCCTTCTCGATAGTAATCGGCCTTCTGAATAGGACCTCGCTTTTTTAATGTTTTGTTTATCAGGGCATAAAAAGAGAAATGGGCTTTGATGATGGCCCAACAATGGATCCATTTTCCCTTCAAAATAAATTGGATACCCGCTAATCCATCTAAACATAATCGGATGAAAAGCAACGGAACCAAATCCTTTGTTGGTAGGTTTTTGGTCAACATTAATAACGAATTTCTAAAGTTCAAAAAGGTTTTTCTAGGATTGCTTTCATGCAGCGTAGCACCGCCAACATGATAAACCACCGATAACGGAGTATACTGTGCCTGGTACCCCAAATTGCGGGCACGCCAACACAAATCAATTTCTTCTTGATGCGCAAAAAAATCACCATCAAACCCTCCTAGTTGATGGTATAAGTCTCTTCTAATGAAAAAGCAAGCCCCACTAGCCCAAAAGATGTCAACGGCATCGTTATACTGTCCTCTGTCTTCTTCAATGGTATCGAAGATTCGTCCACGACAATAGGGATAACCCAATCGGTCAACATAACCTCCCGCAGCGCCAGCATATTCAAAATAGTTCTTTTTTTTATAATCCAATAACTTGGGCTGTATAATCCCCAGCGATGGCTGAGTGTCAAATAGGACTGCAATAGGGGACAACCAGCCGGGCGCAACTTCTATATCCGAATTGACCAAGGCGTAATAAGGTTCGCTAACCTGCTGCAAGGCTACGTTATAGCCTTTAGCGAAGCCATAGTTTCCGTCGTTTTGGATGATTTTAACCGAGGGGAATTGGGTGCGTAAAACTTCAAGGGAAGCGTCTGTAGAGGCATTGTCAGCGACATACAGGGTAGCGCCAGCAGAATGGGCGATAACCGAAGGTAAAAACTGTTCCAACAGTTTCGCTCCGTTCCAATTCAAGATAACTACTGCTATTTTGTTCAAATTTATTGCTTTGTGGCCTAATTGAAGTCAGGCAGTTCTTTTAAAAATTCATAAGCTTCTCGCTCAAAATCCATACGACAAAAATAATGATTTAGTCCGTTAGTCACCATCAAGTACTGGGCTTTTAATTCCAAATTATAACGGGCAATTTGGTCAAAAGTGTCCTGTGTAATTTTAACCTCAGGCGCTTTGCATTCTACTAATAAAAATATCGAACCATCTGGTTGAAAAACAACAATATCATACCGTTTATGTAAATCATTAAGTTTAATTAACTTTTCTACGTTAAGGTAGGATTTCGGATAGTTCTTTTCCTGTATAACATACTGAATGGTATGCTGCCGTACCCATTCCTCCGGGGTCAATTGGATAAACTTTTTCCGGATGACATCAAAAATAGCGACTTTATTTTCACTATTTTTGAGGCGAAACGAATACGAAGGAAAATTAAGTGGTTGCATCCTACAAAGGTAAATTGAAAATTGAAATATCAAATACTTTAACTAGAATATCAGCTCGCGCCATAATTAATAAAGGATATCCTGTTTACACCCAATGGACGAAGTAGTAAAAATTATCAACGACATCAAAGCGGGAAACATCAAACCCCTCTATTTTTTAATGGGAGAAGAACCCTATTATATCGATCGTATTACCGAATACCTTGAAAATAATTTGCTCGCAGAAGACGAAAAAGGGTTCAACCAAATGGTACTCTACGGACGGGATACTACCATTGAAGATATTGTAGCCAATGCCAAACGATACCCTATGATGGCCGAACGTCAAGTGGTCATCGTCAAAGAAGCGCAAGAGCTATCCCGCTATATTGACAAACTCGAACCCTATGCCGAAAATCCCCAACCCAGTACGGTGCTGGTGTTTGCTTACAAATACAAAACACTAGACAAACGCAAAAAGATCACGAAAGTTTTGGGTAAACACGGACTAGTCTACGAAAGCAAAAAAATGTACGAAAACCAAGTAGGACAATGGATCAACAGAGTCTTGCAAGGAAGAGGATATACCATCGAGCCTAAAGCTAATGCGATGCTAGTAGCCTTTCTAGGAAACGATCTTAGCCGCATTGCCAACGAGCTCACAAAACTAGAAATCATCATTCCGAAAGGTACTGCGATTACACCAAATCATATCGAAGAAAACATAGGCTTCAGCAAAGATTTCAATGTATTCGAATTCCGCAAAGCAATAGGAGATAAACAGCAGGTCAAAGCGTACCAAATAGCAGAATACTTTGCTCAAAACCCCAAAGACAACCCAATGGTGTTGATTAACGGCCAAGTGTTTTCGTTCTTCTCGGCTTTATTGTTGTACCACGGACTAAAAGATAAATCCCCTAATAACGTGGCTAAAGTGCTCAAGGTAAACCCGTATTTTGTAAACGATTACATTGGGGCAGCCAAAAACTTTCCCATGCGAAAGGTAAGCAGCATCGTAGCCAAACTTCGAGATATCGATGTCAAAAGTAAAGGGGTTGGAGCTTACAATATGGAAGCATCCGATCTATTCAAGGAAATGCTGATTACCATTTTTAATTAAGAGCAAAGTAACACAGCAACCCTAAAGGCAACCCTAAAAACAGCATGAAACCCAACAGACAACCCGTTGAGGTTCTGTTATAGACCCTGTTGTACATCGCTTTCTTCGGATTGGTAATCCAACCAAGTCCCCTCGGTGTTTTTAAGCCCAATTCGTTTTGAACCATTCGTTTGACTGAGGTTCGTGCCGCGAGGCGCTTGCTTACTGATGGTATTCTAAATCCAAATTTCATAAAGCTTCATTTAAAGTAAGGTTCCTTTTTTTTAACCCAAAAAAGGCAACCAAATATAATCATTTTGTAAATAATTTTTAGTCTTCAGGTGTTTGTTTTTGAGTTGTTAAAGAAATAATATCTTTATAACTACTTTAAAGTAAATTAAGTCAAAAATTTGCAATGCTTCCTTCCATCCTTTCTTCAAGTAAGAGGGGTGGGCCTTTCCCGTTCTGATCCTAAAAGAGGCGAGACTTTCACAAAATCAAGCCGTAAAAAGTAGTGCTACTCAAAGATACGGTGTTTAAGGCCTTACTTGATGTGGGTAGGGAAGACCAACTAGGAGCGCGCTACATTTGGTACAGCACCTTGATGGAATGCCTTGTCAAATTTAAAGAAATCTAAGGAGAACGACTTCAGCCTAATCTCCCGTCCGTCCTACTACTACGCTAT
>JBJONL010000017.1:0-3536 GCA_046051865.1 Bacteroidota bacterium
CCAAAAGTACAACATTTTCCACATGATGCGTTTGCGGGAACATGTCCACTGGTCGCACTCGGGTTACTTTGTAGTGCTCGTCCATCAAGGCCAAGTCACGGGCTTGAGTAGCGGAGTTGCAACTTACATACACGATGCGTTGTGCTCCAATCTTCAACAATTGTTCCACTACATCCTTATGCATACCGTCTCTTGGCGGGTCGGTGATGACTACATCGGGTTGCCCATGCTGCGCAATGAATTCGTCGTTAAATACATTTTTCATGTCGCCTACATAGAATTCGCAATTCGTGATCCTATTGCGTTTTGCATTTTCTTTGGCATCGGCAATGGCTTCAGGAACGGCTTCCACGCCAATTACTTTTTTGGCTTGTTTGGAAACAAACTGGGCTATGGTTCCAGTACCGGTATATAAGTCATACACCACTTCATCTCCAGTTAGGCCGGCAAATTCGCGGGTGATTTTGTATAATTCGTAAGCTTGATCGGAGTTGGTTTGGTAGAAAGATTTGGCGTTAATGCTAAAGTGCAAGCCTTCCATTTCTTCCAGGATATAGTCTCTTCCTTGGTACAATTTAATGTCTTGATCGTACAAGGTATCATTGGCTTTGCCATTAATTACATATTGTAACGAAGTAATCTGTGGGAACTGTTCAGCGATGTGATTCAGCAGCAATTCACGTTGGTCTTTATCCTCTCTGTAAAACTGGATAAGCACCATGATTTCGCCCGTAGAAGCGGTACGAATCATCAAGGTACGCAAAATACCTTCGTGACTGCGCGCATTGAAAAAGGCAATGTCGTTCTCGGTAGCAAAACGTTTGATTTCGTTTCTAATCGCATTAGACGGGTCTTCTTGTAAGTGACACTTTTCAATGTCTAAGATTTTATCCCACATGCGGGGTATGTGAAAGCCAAGGGCATTTTTATTGTCAAATTCGACACCCGACTGAATCTCGGCATCGGTCATCCAACGCGTGTCGGAAAAGCCAAACTCCATTTTGTTGCGGTAAAAGAACTGCTTGGCCGAACCTAAGATAGGCTCAAAGTTTGGCAACTCAATTTTGCCAATGCGTTTCAAGTTATTGAACACTTCCTGATTCTTGTAGAACAATTGACGGTCGTAGTTCATGTTTTGCCATTTGCATCCGCCGCACGAACCAAAGTGTTGGCACACAGGCTCGACACGGTGTTCCGAAAAAGAGTGGAATTTAATGGCTTTGCCTTCAAAATAGGCTTTGCGTTTCTTCAGGGTTTGTATATCCACCACATCGCCAGGAACGACATTGGGGATAAAGATGACTTGACCTTCTGGGGCTTTGGCTACGGATACTCCTTTGGCACCGGCATCTAAAACCGTTATATTTTCAAAAATGACTTTGTTGGTTACTTTTCTTCCCATAGCGCAAAAATAAACTATTGGATAAAAACGAACCGACATTTCATAAAATTATTTTTAGGGAGGTACTATTCACTGTTAGGCTGCAGCCATGATGGTTTTTTGAATGATTACTAAATAGAGTATCTCCTTGATACTCAATTTTTTTTCGCGGGCAGATTAAACCTTTTGTGTTTTGAATTGTCTTATGCTGAAATGTGCGCGCATTTTCATTTAGTATTTAACCTTTAAAAAATGTAATGTATGTCCAGACAAAATTTAATCTCGGCAGCGACCGATGACCAAGCGATTGCCAGTGCGCTTACTTTTATTGACAAAGCGCGAACACAATTCCCGTTCTTACTCAACCTCTCGGTTGATGACCGCAAAAAGTTCCGAAAGATGGGCCCCAAGAGTGTAGACTATGTCAATGATACCCTCGCAGGAGCGAAGCAATTTACGGGTAGCCTACCTGCTGATTTCCCTCTTGAGGAGTTTACCAAAGACGTAGCGTTGATTAACAAATTATTTCCCGTCATAGTAGCTTCACAAGCCCTAACCGAAGGACTCAATGACACCATCCTAGCCCTAGGATCCGATGCCATGAAAGAAGCCGATGAAGTCTACGGTTTCTTGAAACAAGCCTCCAAAACCAATGCCAATGCCAAAGCACTGGTAGAACAAATTGGAAAAAGGTTTAAAGGGCAGGGGAATTTTAAGAAGTAACGCTTCATTTGTTCTGTAAAAGCCAACTCGAGAGAGTTGGTTTTTTTGTTTACAATTGGTATCTCCACTTTACAGATAGCAATCCCTTCGGTACAGAATTAATATCCTTTTTTTGTGAATGCATTCCCTTCTTTGCTATTTTCAATCCCTATTTAAGGGAATGCAAATCCTTATTTGCTGTTTGCAATCTCTTGTTTAGGGAACGCTAACCCTTCTTCACTTATTGCTTTCCCTTATTTTGAGAATGATAACTCTTCTGAAGGGTTTGCATTGTGTTCCGAAGGGATAGGAAAAATTTTTGCACTGAATTTGTAGGAAATTAGTAGTTTTGATTGTTTGTTTAATTTTTTATCATGGCAAATACATATACCCAAATTCACATCCAAATTGTTTTTGTAGTAAAGTACAGAGATGGATTAATCCAATCCTCGTTTAAAAAAGAGTTGTTCCAATACATTGCAGGTATAGTAAAAAATAACAATCATAAATTATTAGCTATAAACGGAATGCCTGACCACATCCATATTCTTATAGGCATGCGCCCATCACAATCTCTTTCAGATTTATTGCAAGATATCAAAGGGAATTCTTCAAAATGGATAAACGAAAAGAAATTTTTGAACGTTAAATTTGAGTGGCAAGAGGGTTATGGTGCTTTTTCTTATTCTAAATCTCAAGTGGATACTGTAATTAATTATATTAATAATCAGGAAAAACATCATACCGCCAAAACATTCAGGGGGGAGTACTTAGAGTTTTTAGATTTATTTGGTGTTGAATATGATGATCGATTTATATTTAAAGAGCCAATTTAGTAAATATCATCCCTAAAGGGATTTTTTTTTGGATTCATTTAGTTGATCTGTTACCAACATAATATCCCTACGGGATTATTTATTAGGGATAATTTTAAGTGGATTAACGGGTTTTCTAATTGCATTACATCGCTGCGGGAATACTTTTTTGATGATTTGAAACGTAATATTTTAGTATTAAAAATTATAATAATCCCGTTAGGGATTATATTTGGGTAATATAATCAAACCCCTAGTTACAAAATCCCTTTAGGGATGCTATAAAAACCTAATTATTTGAAAAAAAACATGACCACCCACTTAGCACTACTCCGCGGCATCAACGTCTCTGGACATAAAATGATCAATATGGTGGCTTTGAAAAAAGCCTTGGAAGGCATTGGGTTTACCAATGTGGTGACCTATATACAATCGGGTAACGTGTTTGTGGATACCGAGGAGGAACATCCCGCTACGGTAGGCTTCCTCATTAAACAAGAAATCTTTAAGGCCTTTGGACATGATGTTCCGGTCATTGTGATAGGGCAGGAGGACTTACAGGCTTGTTTGGACCGCAATAATTTCTTGAATGCTCGAGAGGTGGATTTGAAAAAACTGTATGTATCGTTTATATCGGC
>JBJONL010000018.1:0-6499 GCA_046051865.1 Bacteroidota bacterium
GGCATTGACAACACCCCAGTGGAACCCTATACCGAACGGAAGTCGTTGTCTACGGAACACACGTATCTACAGGATACGATTGACCTTAAAAAGGTGGAGTCTTTGCTGTTGGGCATGGTAGAAAAGCTCTGTTATCAAGCGCGGTCAGAGCAATGGTTGGTTTCCACGATAGCGGTAAAAATACGGTATGCCAATTTTGATACCGAGAGTTTGCAACGAAAGGTAGCGTATACCTCTTGCGACCATACTTTGGGCAAATTGGCCGTCGAATTATTCAACAAGCTATACAACCGCCGGATGCGCATTCGCTTGGTGGGGCTCTCCTTTATGGGATTGGTGCGAGGAACCTATCAGATTAATATGTTTGAGGACACCGTAGAGCTGCTAGCCTTGTATCAAGCCTTAGACAAAATGAAAAACCGCTACGGCTTTGATGCCGTAGGCAGGGCAAACGCCATCCTGAAATCCAAACCCGACCGCAACCATCTGTCACCCTGAGCGCAGTCGAAGGGCATCACTCATAACTCATAACTTATAACTCATAACTCAAATGTACCTCAACTGCCACAGTTTCCACTCCCTTCGCTATGGGACCATTCCTTTAGAGGATTTGGTTACCCAAGCGGTGGGCTATGGCGTTACGGCTATGGCGTTGACCGATATTAATACGGTAACAGGCATTTATGATTTTATAAAAGCTTGCCAAGAAGTACGCATAAAACCCCTAGTGGGGATTGATTTTCGGAACAACGGCAAACAGCTTTACATTGGATTGGCCAAAAACCGCAGCGGATTGGCGGAGATGAACCGTTTAGTGACCCAACATAATTTTGACCATACTCCCCTTCCTGATCAGGCGCCGCCGTTTGAAAATGTGTATGTGATTTATCCTTTGGACAATGTACCCGAGGAGCTTAAAGCGTATGAATTTATAGGCGTTAGTGCGGCACAGTTGCCCAAGTTGTACAATTACGTTTGGAAAAGGAGAATTCCTAAAATGGTCGTCTTGCAATCAGTTACCTACCGCACCAAAAAAGAGTTTAACCTCCATAAGATTTTACGGGCCATTGACTTGAACATTATTGGCTCCAAATTGGCCGAAACCGATTACTGCAAACGAACGGAAGTGATGCTTCCCTTGGAAACGCTGCTGGCCCAGTTTAGCGACTACCCGCAGCTGATTGAGAATACCCAAACGATTATTAACGCATGCCATTTTGAGTATGATTTCTATACCCCTAAAAACAAAAAGCACTACACGGGGAATAAGCAGGATGATAGTGCCTTACTGACTAAACTGGCCTACGAGGGGATGATTCGCCGTTATGGGGAACAGCATGCCGAAGCTAAAGCCCGAGTGGAGAAGGAATTGAAAGTCATTAACGACTTGGAGTTCAGCGGTTACTTTCTCATTACTTGGGACATCGTGCAGTACAGCATTAGCAAGGGCTTTTTGCACATTGGCAGAGGTAGCGGTGCCAACAGCATCATTGCCTATTGCCTTGACATTACCAATATCTGCCCTTTGGAACTCGATTTGTATTTTGAGCGTTTTTTAAACGTCAATCGGAAAACACCCCCCGATTTTGATATTGACTGGTCGTGGCGGGAACGGGATACCATCTTGGACTATATTTTCACTAAATACGGTCGGGATCACGTGGCTTTTTGCGGCACCAATGTGGAGTTTAAGTACCGTTCGATCTTCAGGGAAGTGGGTAAGGTATTTGGGTTACCCAAAGAAGAATTGGATGAATTGGCCAAAAACCCCATGCAAAAGCACCACCAAAACGAAGTCGTATTGATGGTACAGGACTATGGCATGATGCTCGAAAAATACCCGAACCAACGCAGCATGCATTCCTGTGGGATCATCATCTCGGAGGAACCCATCACCAACTTCACCGCCTTAGAAATGCCACCCAAAGGGTTTCCCATCGTACAATTTGACATGCACGTGGCGGAAGATATTGGGTTTGACAAATTTGACATTTTGAGTCAGCGTGGTATTGGTCATATTGATGACACCGTTAAATTGATTCGAGAAAACCAAGGCCTTGAAGTCGACATCCGCGATACGTCCCTTTCGAAAAACGAAGCCATTTGCAACGAACTCTTAAGTCGCGGCAAAACCATAGGGTGCTTTTATATTGAGAGTCCGGCCATGCGGGGGCTGTTGCGCCGGCTGAAATGCGACAATTATAAAGTATTGGTAGCGGCTTCCTCTATTATTCGTCCGGGTGTTGCCCAATCGGGGATGATGAAAGAGTACATTTTTCGGCACAACCATCCCGACCGTTTTGAATACTTCCATGAGGTGTTTAAGGAGCAGTTGGGCGAAACCTACGGCATCATGGTCTACCAAGAAGACGTGATTAAGATTGCGTTGCATTATGGTGGGCTACCGGCTGCCGATGGGGACATCCTGCGCCGAGCTATGAGTGGTAAAGGGCGTTCTAAAGCGGCGCTGCAAAAAGTAAAAGACAACTTCTTTGCTTCCTGTGCGAGACAAGGGCATCCGGCAGAGTTGAGTGAGGAGATTTACCGACAAATCGAATCCTTTGCGGGCTATTCTTTTTGCAAAGCCCACTCGGCTTCCTATGCGGTGGAGAGTTACCAGAGTCTGTATTTGAAAACCTACTACCCTATTGAGTTTATGACTGCGGTGATTAATAATTTTGGAGGCTTTTACCGCACCGAAGTGTATATACACGAAGCTAAAATGGCGGGGGCTAAAATCCATAATCCTTGCGTCAATAAAAGCGATTATCAGACCAAAGTTTATGGAAAGAATATCTATTTGGGCTTTCAGCATTTGAAAAGTTTGGAGTTCAAGACAGCGGAACTCTTGGTTAAGGAGCGGGAAGAACAGGGTCTGTATTCCTCCTTGGAAGACTTCATAAATAGGGTTCCCATTGGCATTGAAAGCTTACAACTCTTACTCTTCATTGGTGCCTTTCGGTTTACGGGCAAGCCAAAAAATGAATTACTGATTATAGCTCGGTTAATTTTGATTAATTTTAAACCAGAGAACCGCAGTTTATTGCTATTGCGGGAGCCGGTTAAGGACTATAAGTTGCCCGACTTGGAACGTTCCCCTTTTGAGGATGCTTTTGATGAAATTGAGTTGTTGGATTTTCCCGTTTCGGTTACCCCTTTCAATTTGTTACAAACCCGTTACCGAGGAGATGTGATGGCGAAGGATTTGACGAAGCACCATAAGAAAACCGTGCGGATGTTGGCCTACCTAATCTCTCGCAAACACGTCCCTACGAAACGAGGGGCTATGTATTTTGGTACTTGGATTGATGCCGAAGGGGAGTTTTTTGACACGGCCCATTTTGCCGACTGTTTGCAACAGTATCCCTTCAAGGGAGGGGGTTGCTATTTATTATTGGGTCAGGTGGAAGTCGATTATCATTTCCCCACGATTACCATTAGTAAAATGGAGAAAATGCCCTTTATCCCCGACCCCCGTTATTCTGCCACGGATGAAAAGCGATTCCAGACCCAGCAGCAAATGCGGGAGGATGTTAGCATGACCCATAGAGCCCCTTATCCGCAGGAGCATGAGATAGGATTGCCCCGAAATAAAATGAAGCCGAGCGTCTAAAAAGTGTCGCCCCCAGAAGGCCAACTAACTAAAACAAGCTATGAAAAAACAAGAGTACGCCATCGTAGACATCGAGACCACTGGAGGAAATGCCGGTGGCAGTCGCATTACTGAAATCGCCATCATCATTCATGACGGCACTAGCATCATTGACCGTTGGGAATCCTTGGTGAATCCCCAAAAGGACATCCCGCCTGCTATTTTTGCCCTTACGGGTATTGAGAATGCCATGGTTAAGGATGCCCCTATCTTTGATTTCATTTCCGAAAAGGTCTTGGCGATGCTAACGGATCGAATATTTGTGGCTCATAATGTCAATTTTGATTATTCCTTTGTGCGCCACGAACTCGAACAAAGCGGGTTCCAATGGACCGCTAGAAAACTTTGTACCGTACGAGCCGCCCGAAAAATCAGACCCGGCTTAGCTTCCTATAGTTTGGGTAAGCTTTGCCATGCATTAGACATTCCCTTGCACAATGCCCACCGCGCCGGTGGCGACGCCACTGCTACTGCCATCCTATTCTCTCGCTTGTTAGAATGGGACAGCACGGGTGAGATTAAGAAAATGATTAAGAAGTCGGCTCCCGACCAGCGTCTACCCCCCAACCTACCCCCGCAGGATTTTGAGCAACTACCTGAAAAGCCTGGCGTGTATTATTTTCACAATCAAGCAAAGAAAGTCGTTTATGTGGGCAAAGCCGTTAACCTTAAAAAGAGGGTGGCCTCCCATTTTGTGGGGAACAACATTTCCCAGCAGCGGCAACATTTTCTTAGGGATATTCATAGTATTTCATTTGAAGTTTGTGCAACCGAGCTCATGGCACTCCTACTGGAATGCACTGAAATTAAAAACTTGTGGCCCACTTACAACCGGGCATTGAAGCGCTTCGAACCCCAGTACGGACTTTACGCTTACGAAGCCCGTAATGGGTATAAGTACTTGGCCGTTGCCAAACAAGTAAAGTTTCAATCTAGTATCGAATCCTTCACTAGTTTGTATGACGGCATAACTTGTTTGCGCACGCTTGCCACCCAGTTTGAACTTGACAACCGGTTTTGTAACTACGGTCTGCCCAACGAAGGGGAATTGTTTCAAACGCAAGAGGTCACCGACCTACCGGACGTTAACCTGCACAACGAACAAATAGAAAAAGCGCTGGAGCAATTAGTGGGAAACCGACCCAGTTTTATCCTAATTGATAAAGGACGAAATGCTGAGGAGCAAAGCTGCATTTGGGTTGAAAATGGGCATTTTTATGGTATGGGGTACATTAGTACGTCGCTTGGCATTATGGAACCATCCGAAATAAAAGAGCATTTAACCCCTTATAAAAGCAACCACTACATTATGCAATTACTTATGGCTTATGCGGAAAAGCATCCCCATAAGCTTCATCCGATCGAAAAACGGGAGATGCCCTAAGACTCAAAGCTTCGGTTTTTTATCCGCTACTAGTTCCATTTGTAGGCTATTTTGGATGGATCGATTAGGTTGGTTTCAAGCATGAATTTTGATTGAATGAAACCTTCTTCCCATTCCGTTCAATGGTGCAAAAGCATGCTTGCGAACCCTTATGCCTAGGGGCTTCCAAAATCACCATGGTCTTTTGTTTAAATCACCATGGTGATTCGCGTAAAACACCATGGTGATTTGGATGAATCACCATGGTGTTTTCGAGCACGGAAAAGGATAAGATTTTGAAAGCATAAGGTTAAAGCATTTTGTGTATAGGCAACCGCTTATGAAAACTTCGGTAAAGAGTTAACCCTGTAATGCACTCCTTTGATTTAAAGGAAGATATTTTTATATTTGTTAGACACACTAAACAAAATACTAACCTATTTAAAACAAAACCGTATGAAATCAAAAATTCTATTTGTACTCTGTTTACTCTTCGGATTACTATTTATTAACGCGGGCTTGGATAAGTTTTTCCATTATATGCCCATGCCTAAAGACATGTCTGAAGAAATGAAAAATGCTTTTTTTGCCTTTGTCGCTTTAGACTGGCTATTACCTTTAGCAGGAGTGGCTGAAATCATTGGCGGGATACTCTTTATCATTCCAAAAACCCGTGCTTTGGGAGCCGTGGTTATTTTCCCCTTGATGGTAGGCATTCTATTAACCAACACGGTTACAGACACCTCCGGGTTTCCTATTGCGGCTGTATTGATGGCTATTAACTTATGGGTCGTGTATGAGAATCGCGCTAAGTATGCGCCGATGTTTTCGTAAGGACCAACTGCATTACAAAACAAAACCTGACTTTTAAAGTAAAAGTCAGGTTTTGTTGTTTTGGGCACTACTAGGTTTCTAGCGGCTACTGCTTATTTTTGATAAACTTGGGCCAAAAAGGATTTTAGGGAAGTTGGGGTGCGCCCTAAGATCTTTGCCAACTGATTTGAGGGTTGGTTAAAGTCATTATTCTTTATACCCGCAGCGAAACCTAGCGACATCCCGATGATGGGTTCGGGCACGTTATAGGTACGAAGTGTTTCAGCAAAAACTTCCGGTTCGGGGCTTACGTAGGCAACTTCGCTTTGGTTGATTTCGGATAAGTACTGCGCTACCGTTACGAACGAATAGGTTTCAGTATTCGTCATTTGGTAGATTTTGTTATCGTGCCCTTGGCTTGACACGATTAGGGCAATGGCTTCGGCTAAATCGGCCCGCGTCGCAAAGGCCACTTCGCCTTCCCCTGCTGGGAAGAAGACACCCGTTTGCAGCGCTTGTTCGCCAATAAACAACGGTACTACTTCGGCGTATAGCGAATGTTGGAGAAAGGTATAGGTTAATCCGCGCTCCTTTATATAGGCTTCCGTTTGGAAGTGATCTTCCAAAAATGTTTTTAGGGGGGACGTATTGATATCGTTCATGGCGACACC
>JBJONL010000019.1:0-10933 GCA_046051865.1 Bacteroidota bacterium
TAGATGCTCACATGGATTTACGTATAGCGTACGAAGGGTTCACTTATTCACATGCTTCAATCATGTACAATGCATTACAAATTCCTCAGATAACAAAAATAGCCCAAGTCGGTATTCGCGACTTTTGCGAGCAAGAAGTAAGTGTAGTAAATAAAGAGAATGGAAGAGTGTTAGTAAATACTAGTGCCGATTTGCAAAAGGAAGCCTTTGAAGGAAAAACATGGGCACAACAATGCGATGCCATTATCGCTTCACTACCTCAAAAAGTATGCATCAGTTTTGATATTGACGGAATGTACCAATGGTACGCACCTAATACAGGAACTCCGGTGCCCGGAGGATTCTCATTTGAACAAGCTACCTATTTGTTTAATAAAGTAGCAGAAAGCGGTAAAGAAATAATAGGCTTCGATTTAGTAGAAGTTGCTCCAGGAGAAACCGACTGGGATGGAAACGTTGGGGCCCGAATGTTATTCCACATGTGTGGCGTTTTGGCGAAAAACAATGGTTTAAAGGTTGGCCAAAAAATAGATTTTAAAAGACAATAAGTGAAGAATTAAATATAAAAGCAAACCTTCAATCCTTAATCGGGTTGAAGGTTTTTTAATTACATTTGATACTAAATGTTCCTACCATGAAAAAAATAAAAAAAATAAGTCTGGTGTTCTTAGCCATCATAGCGCTAATGGTGCTTTTTGTTTTTGGCTATCTGCAATACACTAAACCCATGTATGAGGGAGAACTTACCCTTAAAAACATAAGTAAAGAAACGACGGTATACTTTGATGAGTACGGTGTGCCTCATATCTACGCTAGTAATCAAAAAGACGCAATGACGGCGCTAGGGTATGTCCATGCACAAGATCGTCTTTGGCAAATGGAATTGATGAGACGGATTGCGCCAGGAAGACTATCAGAACTTTTTGGTACCAAAGCGTTAAAAACAGATAAGTTCTTCAAGGGAATAGGTATTGATGAAAATTCAGCCAAAGCGGTGGCCCAACTCGATAAAAATTCTCAAACGTATAAATTAGCTATGGCTTACTTGGAAGGGATTAATCAGTATAGGGACGAAGGGAATACACCCATAGAATTCACGTTATTAGGGATTAAACCCGAAAAATTCACGCTGAAGGATGTCTATAATATATTTGGTTTCATGTCATTTAGTTTTGCTATGGGGCAAAAAACAGATCCTTTACTGACCGATATTCGAGACAAATACGGAATGGAATATTTAAGTGATTTTGGAATTAACGGTGAAACAGGGACCAAACAACTTAAATCGTTCAAAGGACAAGTGAAAGAATATGGGGCGATAAGCAAAAGTGTCGCCGCATTATTGGAAAATGCTCCTGTACCCGCGTTCATTGGAAGCAATAGTTGGGTAATTGGGGGAGCCAAAACCAAAAATGGCAAAGTTATACTAGCCAATGATCCGCACATCATGTACTCACAACCCGGAACCTGGTATGAAGCCCATATCTCTTGTCCCGATTATGAAATGTATGGCTACTATATAGCAGGAACTCCTTTTCCTCTGCTAGGACACAACCATAAATATGCCTACGGACTAACCATGTTTGAAAATGATGATGTAGACTTTTTTCAAGAAGAAGATAATCCCAACAATCCTAAACAATACAAAACTCCGCAAGGGTATGTTAAGTATTCCTTTGCTCAAAAATCAATCAAGGTTAAAGATAGTGCCGATGTTGTGCTTAAGGTCAAAACAAGCAAACACGGTCCCGTAGTGAATGGATTGCTGGACGGATTAAGTCCAAATAAATCAGTGGCCATGTCTTGGATTTTTACCCAACAGAAAAACCAAATTCTCGACGCTGTTTATGCTTTGTCACATGCCAAAGATTTAGAGGAATTTCATAGTAAAATCGAACTCATTAAGGCGCCCGGACTCAATATTATGTACGGTGATGCAATTGGGAATATTGCTTGGATAACATCGGGCAAATTATACAAAGTAGCTCCTTCAGTAAATACCAATTTTATTCTAAAGGGTTCTAATGGTGTCGACGATCAAAAGGAATTTATTCCCTTTGAAAAAAATCCTGCAGCCATCAATCCACCGTGGAATTATGTGTATTCTTCGAATAACCAGCCAGAAGCAATCGATGGATATCTTTATCCGGGATATTACTTGCCCAAAGATCGAGCACTTCGGATTGATGGGTTGTTAGCTCCCAAAAATAATTGGACCAAACAAGCAGTGTCCAAAATGACTGTGGATAATACATCGACGACCAGTAGGCAAATAGTTTTAGATATGACAGGTCATATTAATATGGCGTTTCTTAATCCAACCGAAGCCCAAGCATTGAAGATACTTAAAAACTGGAAAGGGAAGAACAATAAGAAAAATGTGAGTCCTTCCATTTTCAATAAATGGCTCTATTTTTATTTAAGAGATACGTTTCAAGATGAGGTTGGAAAAGATAACTTCGAGTTGTTGCTTAGCACACATATTATAAAACAAGTCATTGGAAACCAAACCAAAAATCCGAGTTCCGTTTGGTGGGATAATATAAATACAAAAAACAAAAAAGAAACACAATCCGAGATTCTTACCACTTCATTCAAAGAAGCAATTGCCTCTTTGGAAAAACAATTAGGAAATGATGTGTTAGAATGGAAATGGAAAAGACTACACCATGTTACGTTTCAACACCCAATAGGCAAAGTAAAATTATTTAGCACTTTCTTCAATGTAGGGCCGTTTGAAATAGCTGGTTCTAATGAAGTAATTAACAACCAACTATTTATTTATACGGATGATGCCAAAATAGAAGTGAAAGGAGGTCCCTCAACCCGAAGAATCATCGATTTCTCAGACATTGAAAATAGTTGGAGTGTGCTGCCCACAGGACAGTCAGGAAACCCAATGAGCAAACATTATGATGATCAATCGGAATTGTTTGTAAAAGGGAAGTTCAGAAAAATGAAATTGAATCGGAAAGACATTGAAGCGTCATCTACTAAATTAATCTTCAAACCCAAATAAGAAGAACACGGATTAAGTAAATCATTCATAAGTTCGGCTACTTAAATTTAACCTGGTACCATAGCATAAGACTCAATTTATTTCCAATTCCATATGTCTATTCATCTCAAATAAGTAAATTTGCAAAACCGTTTAGTTGATTTAAATGCAAACTCCTCAAAAAATTGCCGTCATAGGTTCGGGTTTAGTCGGAACTTTATTGGCAATTTATCTTAAAAAGCAAGGCCATACCGTACATGTGTATGACAGAAGTCCGGATATCAGAACTGTTGAGTTTTCAGGGCGTTCTATTAATTTAGTAATGTCTAATCGCGGATGGAAGGCCATGGAAGACGTTGGCCTAGACGATGAAATTCGTAAAATCGGAATCCCTGTAGATAAACGAGCGATTCATTTAAACGATGGCAAACTAAATACGCAATACTACGGTAAAGACGGAGAAGCTATTTTTTCGCTGTCAAGAGGGGTGTTAAATCGCAGAATGATTGACTTAGCCGAAGAGAAAGGGGTGGTGTTTTATTTTGATCATAAAATATGGGATGTTACCCTAGCGACCGCAACACTCCACATAGGAGAAACCGAAAGAGGGGAGTGGACCGAATTACAATACGACAAAGTATTCGGTGCCGATGGAGCCTTTTCCAGAATCCGTCACCGCATGCAGCGCCAAAGTATGTTTGATTATTCCCAAGAGTTTATGAAGTTGGGATACAAAGAATTAAACATTCCCGCAAATCTAGACGGAACACACAAAATAGATAAGAATTCATTACACATTTGGCCTAGAGGAAACTTTATGCTAATGGCGTTGGCCAACTTAGACGGTAGTTTTACCTGTACGTTGTTCATGCCTTTTGAAGGAGAGAATTCATTTGAACAACTAAAAGACGAAGCGTCATTAGTATCTTTCTTTGCCGCTCATTTCCCAGATACCGCTTCAGTAATCCCCGATTTAGTGAAGGACTTTTTCAAAAATCCAACGAGTTATTTAGCGATAATGAAATGTTATCCTTGGGCTTTTGAAGATAAAGTAGCGTTAATTGGTGATGCAGCGCACGCAATTGTTCCATTCTATGGCCACGGTATGAATGCAGGATTCGAGGATATCACAATATTAAATCAAATGATGATTCAATACGGTGATGATTGGAAAACCATATTTGAGGAGTATCAAAAATCAAGAAAGCCCAATGCCGATGCTATTGCCGAGTTGTCTAGAAGGAACTTTATCGAAATGAGTACCAAAACAGCCGACGAAAAATTTCTAGTGCAAAAGAAAATCGAAAAATGGTTCTCAGATAAACATCCAGATAAATGGATGCCTTTATACAGTCGCGTTACTTTTAGTTTACAGCCTTATACAGAGGCGATGGCAATAGGAGATTTCCAAAATAAAATCATGGAGGAAGTAATGCAAATGGAAAACATTGAAACGCATTGGAACAGTCCCGAAGTTGAAAATAAAATTATAGAATTGTTACAATAAAAAAAGCTCGATGATTCGTGCCTTTTTTACGCTTCCTCGCGGTGGACTTTTGTAAAATCAAAGGCCGGGGTGCAAATGGCTATATATTCACAGGACTCCTCGAAGGGATTGGAATATTGTACTCTAGTATTCTTTTCAATTTTAATAGATTGACCCGCATGCAATACAACCGTTTCACCTTCAATTATAAATTGCTTTTTCCCCGAAATGATATAAGTGTATTCGTCAAACTCCGGAGTTTGAAAAGGCTCTTTCCAATAAGGCGGTGCGATCATATGGGCTATCGATATCGCCTCGTTGTCTGTAGTGGCTTTGCCATGATGCTCTTCAATAAGTTTGCCATCAGTCGTTGGAACTATAAAGGGGGCAGATTGAATAAAATATTTTTTCATAGGGATTAGGTAGTAAAAAGTAAAGTTTACGGCCAAAACTAAGAAAACAAATCCAAAAAGTATGGCAACTCGTATGTTTTCAGACCATTTTAATGGTTTAAATTTCAATTGCCCATGACGCGGCCTGCTCAAAAGAGTTCTCAAAAAAAGACTAGTATTCCAACACTAAAGTAACGTTGCACGACGTTTGATGTTAACTTAATGTTTCTTTATAAACAAGAAAATGTAAACAAGGATTGAATATTACTTTAAAAAAAATAAAGTACGCAAAACGGAAAAAAGAAATAGGTTTAAATACAATTTCAGTGGTTTTTGCGTTATATATATAAATACACTGTAAAACAATATAATAACGCCTTGTTTTTGGGTGTAAATTAAAGATTGTTGTAGCGGTCCGAAGGTCTTGTTTTGACTCATGCAACACGGTATAGGATTAAATCTAAAAAAAGTTTTTTTATTTGAAGTAAAAAATTAAATTTGCTCCTATTCAAGTTTAATAACAACTAAAACTTATAATTATTTAAAAATTAAAAATTAAAAAAATGGCAAACGTTAAAAAAGAAAGTAGTTCAAACTTAGGAGCAATGTTCTCCGGAATTGTGATTGTAGCATGTATTTTGATAGGGGTGCTTGTATGGAACTTTATCATGGGTGCAGGGTCGAATTTTGAAGGAGGAGTAAATACTGGAGCTCCTCTAAAAGGAAATTATTTAGCAATGGTATACAAAGGGGGACCTATTGTACCTGTTTTGATGGGATTATTATTAATGGTGGTTGTTTTTTCATTTGAAAGATTTTTTGTAATCTCTAAAGCTACTGGAAAAGGTAACTTAGATGCGTTTATGAAAAATGTACAAGCTAGTATCAAAGGTGGCCATATTGACGAAGCTATTGCAGCTTGTGATAAACAACAAGGTTCAGTAGCAAATGCGATTCGTTCTGCTTTAGTTAAATACCAAGATGTTAAAAAAGAAGGGTTCAACAGTGAAGAAGCTTCTGAAACAATCCACAAAGAAATCGAAGAAGCTACAGCACTTGAAATGCCAATGTTAGAACAACACATGACCATCATTTCTACTTTAGTATCTCTTGGAACATTGGCTGGATTATTAGGAACAGTAACAGGGATGATTAAAGCATTCGCCGGATTAGCTGGTGGTGGTGGAGCTGACTCTGCTGAATTAGCAAACGGTATTTCTGAAGCGTTAATCAATACCGCTACAGGGATCTCAACGTCTGCTTTAGCGATCATAATGTATAACTTCTTTACTTCTAAAATCGACAGTCTTACATATGCAATCGACGAAGCAGGTACTACTATCGTTAACACTTACAGACACTTCAGAGGTAGCTTAAAACAATAATTTGGTAGTTTCTATCAACAATAACATATAAAACAATGGCAATAAAAATGAAAAAAAAGTCAACATCTACCGATATGACGGCGATGTGTGACGTTGCATTCCTTTTGCTTACGTTCTTTATTTTGACTGCTACTGCTAAGGTTCCTGAGGTAATGCCGGTGGATACACCAGCCTCTACTGTACAAACCAAGTTGCCAGAAAAGGATTTGGCTACTTTGACCGTAGGGAATGGAAAAGTGTTTTTTGATGTGAAAGGAAAAGATGTTCGTATGAGAACCCTTGAATTGATGGGGGATAAATACGGAGTAAAGTTTTCTGAAGACGATCAAAATAAGTTTGCAATTATGGAAAGCTTTGGAGTTCCAGTTCAAAATCTGAAACAGATTATTGACATGAGACCAGCCGACAGAAAGAATGTGCAACAACCGGGCGTGCCTAAAGATTCATTAGACAATCAATTAGCCGACTGGATACAAAATGCCCGTATAGCTAACATTGAATTGCATGATAAAGAATTAGAATTAGCAATCAAAGGGGACGCTAAAGAAGAATATCCTGTCATTAAAAAGGTAATGGATATTTTACAAGACCAAAAAATCAATAACTTCAGTTTAGTTACGGGTTTAAGAGGAAAAGAAAAATAATTTAAAAATATACTAAATGGCTGAATTAAATACCGGCGACAGTGGTGGTAAAAAAGGCAGTAAAAAGGTAAGAAGTAAAAAGCAAAACTCCAAAGTTGACTTAACAGCCATGGTGGATTTGGCTTTCCTTTTAATTACGTTCTTCATGTTGACCACTACCTTGTCTAAACCCCAATCCATGAATTTGGGTTTGCCAGATAAAGATGATGAGGAGAAAAAGACTCCTCCAGTTAAAGTAGACGAGAACCGTACACTTACCATTTTGATGGGTGAAAACAATCATGTCAAAATATTTAGAGGTTTCTTAGCTACTCCAAAACTTGCGCCTAAATCGGTAGAGTATGGAAAAGATGGACTTCGCAAAGATTTGCTTGAGCAAAAACAAGCTGTGCTTGCCTATACTGGAACCAAAGACAAGGGGATGATTGTAATTATCAAACCTAGCAAGAAATCTAATTACCGTAACTTAGTAGATGTACTCGATGAAATGGCAATTGTCGGGGTGCCTACTTATGCTATTGTAAATGAGTTTACGCCAGAAGAGACGAAATTGCTTGGAGACGGTGCAGCTCCTGCAGCGGATAACACGGCTAAACCTTAATCTAATTAAAAAAGAAAAGACATGAAATTAGATTTATTAAAAAATCAGTGGCTGGAAATCGTTTTTGAAGGACGAAACAAGATATACGGGGCGTACGAACTAAGAAAAACCAACGGTAAAACGACTTTGAGATCGCTAATCATTGGTGGAGTTATATTCATCTTTTTAGTGAGTATTCCAGTATTAGCTAATTTAATTCCAGATGGTAACGACGATGCTGTTTTAGACCAAAAAATCACGACAGTAAAATTACCGCCAAAGGAAAAACCAAAAGAAAACCTGCCGCCACCTCCACCACCACCACCAAAAGTGGATCAGGTGAAATTTGTGAAGCCCGTAGTGGCCAAAGCAGAAGAGGTAACCGAAGAACCACCAAAAGTGGAAGAAATAAAAGATAAAAAGATTGGTTCGGAGACCATTAAAGGTGATCCCGATGCTGAATTATCGGTAGAGCCTGTTGGAAACGGACCTAGCGAAGTAGTAGAAGAAGATAACTCCATCTACAACACGGCTGGTATTGAAGTAAAACCTGATTTCCCTGGAGGACTAGAGAAGTTCTACAAATTCGTGGGTAAAAACTTCCAGGTGCCAGATGAAGAAGGTCTTAAAGGAAAAGTGTTTGTTACTTTCGTAGTAGAAAAAGACGGTTCATTAACCGATATCAAAGTAATAAGAGATATTGGATACGGAACTGGAAAAGAAGCGATCAGAGTATTAAAGGCTTGTCCAAAATGGAATCCGGGAGAACAAAATGGTAAAAAAGTAAGGGTACTATATTCCTTACCAATTACGATTCAATCTGCCGAATAAATGGTTGCCAAATTCATAGAAAACTTTCAGAAGAAATCGCTCAAAGAGCGGTTTCTTCTCGTTATAGGCATGTTGTTTTTTTTGATTTATTTAACATTTGGCCTCCTGATCATCTTTTGGAAAGCACTTCCCTTAACATTACCTTATAATTACAGAATTGTTTTTGGAATTTCGCTAATTGTTTATTCTTTTTTACGATTTTTGCGGTTCTTTACTAAAGACTAGTTTTATTTTCAATATGAACAAAGTAACCAAAACAATAATTGGTAGCCTTTTGCTAACCTTACTATTCGTCTTCTCTTGCCAAAAGAAAGAAGCAAATAAGGATACCATTACAGAGGGAAAAGCTACACTCTATGTAGACGAATCCATCTTGCCTATTGTAGAGGATGAACAAGCCGTGTTTGAAACGGAATATGCGGCCAAATTGCATTTGGTACCGCAATCCGAAAAAGAAATCATGAACGCCATGATAAACGATACCGCTAAAATGGCTATCTTAACAAGAGAATTAACCCCAATAGAAGCCAAAGCATTTGAAGCTAAAAAAATAATTCCAAAGATTATTCCCATCGCAAATGATGCCATCGCGTTTATAAGAAATAAAACTTCGAAAGATACCTTAGTCGCCTTACAAGATATCATCGATTTCATCAACGGCAAACCAGTACCCAACATTAAAGGGCTCGTGTTTGATAATGCCAATTCCAGTTCCGTAAGGTATATGAACAAACTAGCAGGCGCCGTGATCGAAGAACAAAAGAACATCTATTCCTTCAAAACCAATCAAGACGTAATCAAATACGTAGCCGATAATGAAGGTTTGATTGGAGTAGTAGGAATGAACTGGATTTATCAACCCCCAATAGAATTAGAAGAAACCGTAGATAAAGTCAACATCTTAGGGGTAAAAAGCATAAAGGGAACCGAATATGTATTTCCCACACAAGATAATCTAGCAGCCGGGAAATACCCTTTGGCACGTCGTTTGTACATGATCAACTGTCAAGGATATTCTGGACTAGGGATGGGATTCACATCCTTCATCGGAAGTGAGCGAGGACAACGCATTGTCCTAAAATCAGGATTAGTACCCGAAAGGTTTCCTACCAGAAAAATTGTGATTAGAAACAAAATTACTAAAGATAAAAATTAAAAATTGCAAGATGAACAAGTTTAAAATTTTCAGCTTAGCGTTAGTTGCAACAACCATTGCAAAGGCACAAGAATTAGAACCAGCGAAGAAAGCTATTGATGCTGAACAATTTGAAAAAGCTAAATCGTTATTGAAATCAGTCATTCAAGCGAAACCAACCAACGGGAAAGCTAATTTCCTGTTAGGGAATGTTTATTTAAAACAAAACAGCATCGATTCAGCAGCCATCTTTTTCCAAAAAGGATTAGCAGCCTCTGATGGAGCCAAATTCAATAGCATTGGATTAGCCCAAATAGATTTGAATGCAGATAATAAAACCGCAGCTCAAACTAAATTTGATGCCGTACTAAAAGACGTCAGAAAGAAAGATACTGAGGAATACATTTATGTGGCTCAAGCATTAATGAACGCAGAAAAACCGGATTATAACGCAGCAGTGGCACTGTTAACTAAAGCCGCTACAACGAATCCAAATGATGCTTATGTGCAATTGGCATTAGGGGACGCGTACTATGGATTGAAAAAACAAAATGAATCGTATTTAGCCTATAGAAATGCCTACCAAGCAGACAGTTCAATTCTGAGAGCTAAAATGCAATTAGGAGTGTTATTAAAAGGAGCTAAAGCCTATACAGAAGCCGTTAAAGCGTACAACGAAGTAATCGCAATTGATGCTAACTACGGCCCTGTGTACAGAGAATTAGCTGAAACCCATTATTTGTGGGGGAATAACGAACCGAAAACCTACAACGAAAACATTCAAAAAGCTTTGTCTTTCTATGAAAAGTATATGACTTTAACCGACTATTCATTAAACTCTCGTATGCGACATGCCGATTTCCTAATCTTAGCCAAGGATTATAAAGCACTAGAAGCGGAAGCAAACAAAATGAAAGAACTAGATAAAGTAAATCCAAGAATCTTCCGTTACCTGGGCTATTCAGCCTATGAGAATGGAAATAACGATGCTGCTTTAGAGGCATTACAAAAGTTTACAACAAATCCAGCTAATAAATTAATCCCATTGGATTATATGTATTTAGCCAAAGCTAAAATTAAAAAAGGAACCAGTGCCGATGGAAAAGTAGTAGACCCTATCGTTTTAGCAGATGCTATTGCTAACATTAAGAAAGCAGTAGAAATGGAGCCGCTAACAGCCAACGATCTAAATGAATTAGGTAAAAAATTATACGACCAAAAAGCATTTGCAGCAGCAGCAGCAGTATTCGAAGTAGCCGTTTCTAATCCTACTTCTAAAAACTACTTAATCGATAACTTCTACCTAGGGAACGCAATCTATTATGACAATACTAGAAAAGATGTAGTGAAACCCGATGCAGCAGCCTTACAAAAAGCCGATGGCGCTTTCGGAAATGTAATTACCGCATCACCAACAACGCAAGACGCCTATTTATTCAGAGCGAGAACAAACCGTTTGTTAGAAAACGATGCCATGATGGT
>JBJONL010000020.1:0-20696 GCA_046051865.1 Bacteroidota bacterium
ACGGGAGAGACGTTGACCCAAAATCAGGCAAAGGTTATATAGAAAATTTAGAAAACTATCTTAAAAACACCACGGCTAAAATTGCTACAGTCATTGGCAGATATTATGCTATGGACCGTGACAAAAGATGGGAACGCGTAAAACTAGCCTATGATTTAGTTGTAAATGGAACAGGCACCCACAGCAGCAATTTAGTGCAAAGCATTGCTGATAGTTATGCTCATGACGTTACAGATGAATTCATCCAACCTCTAGTAGCGGTTGACCACAATGATACCCCTCTTGCCACCATTCAAAATGACGATGTGGTGATCTTCTTTAATTTCAGAACGGATAGAGGAAGAGAATTAACTGAAGTGCTTTCGCAAAAAGACTTCCACGAATTCAACATGCACAAGCTGAATTTATATTATGTCACGATGACTAATTATGATGACACGTATCAAAACGTACACATCATCTACGATAAAGACAATATTACAGAAACGCTAGGCGAGGTATTAGAAAAACATAACAAAACCCAAATCCGTATCGCCGAAACCGAAAAATACCCCCACGTTACCTTCTTCTTTTCGGGAGGAAGAGAAATTCCTTTCCGAGGGGAAACTCGTATTTTGAGAAATTCTCCTAAAGTTGCGACTTACGACTTGCAACCCGAAATGAGTGCTTTCGAATTAAAAGATGCCTTGGTTCCTGAATTGAATAAAGGCACTGTTGATTTTGTTTGCCTGAATTTTGCTAACGGTGATATGGTAGGTCATACTGGAGTAATGGAGGCCGCTATTAAAGCCTGTGAAGCGGTTGATGTTTGTGTAAAAGAAGTAGTTGAAGCCGCATTAGCCAATCAGTATACTACAATTATCATTGCCGACCACGGAAACTGTGAAACCATGATCAACCCTGATGGTTCACCTAACACAGCGCATACCACCAATCCGGTTCCAATCATCTTGGTTGACCCTGAATTAAAATCCATTCACAATGGTGTATTGGGCGATTTAGCGCCAACCATCCTAGAATTAATGGGTATAGAAAAACCCGCTGTAATGACGGGTAAATCTTTGTTATAAAAGTAAAGCCCCTCCGTCGAGGGGCTTTATTAAGTTATATTTGTCCAACATCTTTTTTATGAAAAAACAGTATTTCCTTTGGGCACTAGTCTTTTTGACACTATCCACGACAGCACAAATAATAAACATACCTGATGCCAATTTTAAAGCAAAATTATTGGCCGCTAGTCCGTCTAATAGTATTGCCGCTAGCGGTTTTGTCAATGTTAAAATAGACACGAACAACAATAATGAAATAGAGGTTAGCGAAGCCCAGCAAATTACTAACTTAAATGTTTCTATTGCCGAAATCTACAATAGTACCGGGATTGAGTACTTTACCAATCTTAGAACCCTTAATTTTAGCCAGAATCACATTCCTACTTTGGATGTAAGCAATTTAACGAATCTAAAATCACTCTATTGCAACCTCAACTTATTAAGTTCGCTGGACTTAACAGGTTTAACCAATCTTTTGAATCTGGAATGTGCTGAAAACATCCTTACCCAACTGATTTTTGCTAACGCCACCAGTATTCAAAACCTAAGTTGTCGGTTTAACTTTCTTCCAACTTTGGATGTAAGCGGTTTGACTAATCTTCAAACCTTACACTTTGACTACAATCAATTGTCCACGATAAACCTGAGCAACTTGACCCAACTTACGGAGTTAGGATTTCAATCCAACCAATTTACTTCTATTGACTTAAGTGCTTTGGTCAATTTAGTATGGCTCAACTGTTCGTTTAATCAGCTTTCGGCTTTAGATTTGACAGGACTGAATGCAATAACGACCTTAAACTGTGCAAACAATCAAATTACTTCTTTGGACTTGGTCAATGCAAGCCAATTGCACCTCTTAAATTGCGAGTACAATCAAATAAGCAACCCAATTATTCTTAATGGCATGTCCGATTTACAGTCGGTTTATTGTCATAACAACCTTATTCCCTCCTTTGACTTCATTGATTTAACCAGTTTAGAAGTTTTAGATTGTAGTGCCAATCAAATAGCGACATTAGACGTTAGTGGCTTACCAGTTTTATCCCTTTTAAATTGTCACGACAATGCGCTACTCACTTATTTAAACATAAAAAATGGCAGTAACGAATCGTTTCTCGATTTCTCTAACAATCCGAATCTCTTGAATATTTGCGTTGATAGCGAACAACTGAATACGGTTCAAAATCTTATTGCCCAATATGGCTATCCCAACTGTCAAGCAAGTTCAACCTGCGATATGGGAACAGCGCAATTAGGATGGACCACGACAATAAAGGTTTATCCAAACCCTGCCAAAAACAATATCCAAGTTCAAGTTCAAGAGGCTATTTTGGTAAATTCAGTGATTGTCTATGATGTGCTGGGCCGACTTGTGCAAGAAACATCCTGTACTTCTGATAAAACAACCTTAGACGTTTCTACATTAAAAACGGGAACCTATTTTATCAAGGTGAATACTGATAGAGGCATCGCGAATGCTAAATTTTTGAAGGAATAAGAAAAGCGTACATTTTTAAATACTAAAAAGCCGCTCAAAAAGGGGCTTTTTTATTTAGTTGTTCCACTTCTCCTCTGAAGGGAATTAAAACCCTAAAAAAGGAAGTGAATTCTCTTCGGAAGAGTATTAATTCCCTTCGCAAGGAAAGTAATTCGCTTCGCTAGAGATATCATTCTCAAAAAAAGGAACTTAATTCTCTAAATAAGGGAATGCTATTCCTTCGGAAGAGAATGAATTCACTAGTTTAGAGATAGTATTCCCTTCCGAAGAGAACTAATTCGCTTCGGAAGAGATACCCCCTTATTTTAGCATTTCATAGTAAGCTCTTTCTATACTTTCTTGATGGGTAGGATGCGCAATCCGTACCATGTCGGCCACCCTTTGTCTTAAGGTTTTTCCATATAAATCGGCTATACCATTTTCAGTGATAATATATTGAACGTGGGAACGAGTAGATACGACACCGGCGCCTTGTTTTAAATAAGGCACTATGCGACTTTCTCCTCTTTTGGTGATGGATGGTAGTGCTATAATAGCTTTTCCCCCTTCACTTAAAGAGGCTCCGCGGATAAAATCCATTTGGCCTCCCACTCCAGAATACATGCTTGCTCCAATAGAATCGGCACATACTTGACCCGTAACATCGACTTCAATAGCCGAGTTAATAGCCACCATTTTTGGGTTTTTACGTATACGGGCCGTATCGTTTACCATAGAAGACTCTTTCATTTCTATGAACGGATTGTCATTGACAAAATCGTATAAACGTTTAGACCCAATCAAAAAGGTGGCCAGTACTCGGCCTCTTAACGTGCCTTTATATTTGCAATTAATGACGCCACTTTCAATTAAATCGATTACCCCATCAGAAAACATTTCGGTGTGCAATCCTAAATCTTTATGGTTTTTCAGTTTACTTAAGGCTGCATTAGGAATAGACCCAATTCCCATTTGTAATGTGCTACGATCATCTATAAGAGAAGCCACATATTCGCCAATGCGTTCTTCTTCTTTGGTAAAGGGTATTTCTTCGTGTGAATAGATAGGTGTATTTACTTCCACCAAATAATCGATTTCATCCACATGGATGATGCCGTCTCCAAAAGTTCGTGGCATTTGAGGATTGACTTGTGCAATCACTATTTTAGCATTCTCTATGGCTGCCAAAGTTGCTTCTACAGAAACCCCTAAGGAGCAATACCCATGCCTGTCAGGTGGCGAAACATGAATAAAGGCCACATCGATAGGCAATACGTTTTTTCGAAACAGGTGTGGCAACTCACTCAAAAAAACCGGGGTATACGAACCATTGCCCGCCTTTAAGGTGTGACGCACGTTGCTTCCAAGAAAAAATGAATTTACATGAAAACTAGCGGCAAGTGCTGGATCCGCATAGTGCGCTTCTCCTTCTGTATGTAAATGACAGACCTCTACATTGCGTAATTCGGCGGCTCTTTCAGTGAGTGCCTTTGTCAAAATGGTAGGTGCTGCCGCTGCTGCCTGAACGTACACTCGGTCGTCAGACTTCACTACTTTTACAGCTTCTGCTGCGGTAACATATTTGCTCATAACTAAAATTTTAATCAAAGTTACGGTTGAACGATAAAGTAAAACATGATAAAACTCATTTGTCGCGACCGATTATATAAAATCGTGATAATATTGTACTTTTGCCAACCCATAGAGGCCAAAAACTTTAAGGGAAGGATGTAAAATTGAAGCCCATGATTATCCCAAAAACAAGAGAAGAGATTGAATTGATGCGCGAAAGTGCCTTAATTGTATCTAAAACCCTAGGCATGATTGCCTCAGAGATAAAACCAGGTGTGACTACCCTATATTTAGACAAACTGGCTGAAGCCTTCATAAGAGACCATGGTGCAGAACCGGGATTCTTAGGAATGTATGGATTCCCAAACTCACTTTGTGTGAGTCCAAATGCCCAAGTAGTGCATGGGATTCCGAATAATGTACCCTTGCAAGAAGGTGATGTAATCTCCGTTGATTGTGGTGCCTTGAAAAATGGTTATTATGGAGACCACGCCTACTCTTTTGAGATAGGCGAAGTAGCCCCCGATGTTAAAAAACTATTGCAAGTCACTAAGGAGAGTTTGTATGTTGGAATTAGAGAGTTCAAAATAGGCAACCGTGTAGAAGATGTGGGGAATGCCATTCAAAAATATACCGAAGCCCATGGGTATGGTGTGGTACGTGAATTAGTAGGGCACGGATTGGGCACTAAAATGCACGAAGAACCTGAAATGCCTAATTATGGTAAACGTGGCCGTGGAAAATTGTTTGTCGAGGGTATGGTTGTAGCTATCGAGCCGATGATTAATATGGGAACCAAAAACATTAAGCAATTAAAAGACGGTTGGACCATCTTAACTGCCGATGGAAAACCTAGTGCTCATTTTGAACACGATGTAGCCTTAGTAGATGGTAAACCCGAATTGCTTTCCACTTTTGCTTATGTATACAAAGCCTTGGGCATAGTCAGCAATGAAGAAGACGAATTTCGTAAAAATCCAGTAGTGTTATAATGAAAAAAATATTCAAGTTCATTTTAAATACCATACCGAGACCGATTCTTATCCGATTGAGCATCGTAGTGCGTCCTATCTTAGCCTTATTGCTAAAAGGAAATCGCTTTACCGATCCTATAGACGGTCAAAGTTTCCGTATGTTCTTGCCTTATGGTTATGGAAGCCAACGCAACAATGTGTTATCCCCTAGTACCCTTTCCTTAGAAAGACATCGCTTATTGTGGTTGTACTTACAAAATGAAACTGATTTTTTTACAGCAACGACTAAAAAGAGCGTGTTACACTTTGCCCCTGAACAAGAGTTTTATAAACGTTTTAAAAAGCAAACCAATATAGCTTATACGACCACGGATTTATTATCTCCCTTGGCCGACGTAAAAGCCGACATTTGTAATTTACCTTTTCAAGATAACAGTTATGATATTATTTTTTGCAACCACGTTTTAGAGCACATCCCCGATGACACGAAAGCCATGCAAGAATTGTATCGTGTATTGAAACCAGGCGGAATGGGAATATTTCAGATTCCGCAAGACCTTTCAAGAGCCGTAACCTTTTCGGATGATAGTATTGTAGACCAAAAAGAACGTGCAAAAATCTTTGGACAATACGACCATGTACGTGTGTATGGCAGAGATTATTTTGACAAATTAAGAAGCACAGGATTCACCGTAATCGAAGAAGATTATACGAATAAAATACCTGCTGACCAAGTGGAGAAATACTGCTTAGCTAAAGGAGAAATCATTCCGGTTTGTTATAAATAAAAAAGCCACCACATAAAATGATGTGATGGCTCTTCATTTTTTTAGGGTACCAAATCTATTCTGGCATTAAAACCCCTATCGTTTTATCTTTTGCTAAATATTTTTTAGCGACTTCTTGAATCTGTGCAACAGTAACTGCGTTAATTTTAGCTTCCAACTCTAGAATATCTTCGGGTTTAGATGAATTATTATAACATTTAGTAAAATTAGACATCCAATATCTGTTCTCCTTCATTTGCTTTCTATATTCTAAAATCTCAGCCTGTTTAAATTTATCTAAATCAACTTGCGTTGGACCATTAGCAATAATTTTATTCAATTCTCCCAAAGATGCTGTAATTAACTTTTCGGTATTCTCTGGACCACATGGGAATGAAATATTGAAATTATAAGAACTGTAAGGTACTTTATTCATACTACCTCTGGCATTAACCGTATATACACCGCTTTCTTGTTCCCGGATTACCTCTGTTAATTTAATCGTTAAAATATCACCTGCCGCTTTTAATAAGTATGCTTCCGTTGGATCGTAAGCAGCGTCCCCATAGAACATTATAGTCACATTACTTTTGGGGTCTTTACCCTTATTTATTACTTTCTTAATATCCCCTTTTAAGAATCGATATCCTAAATCTTTAGCTACTTCCTTAGTGTCATTTGATGGCAGTGAAGCAATATATTTTTTAGAGAATTCCTCTATTGCAGCATCATCCACATTTCCGACGAAGAAAAACTCAAAATCAGCTGCGTTAGCAAAACGCTCTTTATATTTAGTATAGGCTAATTGATAATCTGCTTCTTTCCATTTTTCGGCCGTTGGCACTATACCGTTCCATCTTGGATTTTCTTTATTTAAATAACCGTAGAACTCTTGTTGGAAATAAAAATTTGGTTGCGATACTAAATTTTCATAAAAATTCGATTGTTTTTGTTTGTATCCTTCAAAGGCCGCAGGATCTAAATTCAAATCGGTAAAATACGCGTAGATCATTTGAAACGCATACTCTAGATCTTTTGGAGTCGTACTTCCTCTCAACCCTTCTGTGGTATTAGAAATATAAGGAGTAACGCTAGCAATTTTATCCGACATGAACTTGTCTATATCATTTTGATTTAATCCCGAAAATCCGGCTTCTGTAAGGCCATTATTTGCAAACTGGGTTTTTTTCATTTCCTCATTCGTATACAAATTGGTTCCTCCAAAACTTACTGCCTCTAATAATATTTCGTCATTTTTGAAGTCGGTTTTTTTATACGTTACCTTAGCGCCATTAGACAAGGTTAAGGTTGTAGCACCTATCTTATCGTTGGTTTCTTTTTTAAGAATGGCACCTGCTTTTACCGCATTGCGCAATAAACTGGCGGCAACGGCTTTATCCTCATAAGGCTTTAAATCGGATGGATTTACTTTAATTGCTGCTAGTACCTCTTGCTCTGTAACTTTCTTCAAACCGTCTTTTTCGGGAGCCGTAATGACTACTACTCTATTGTCTTCTTTTAAGAAATCTTTGATTAGCCCATTAACTTGTGGTAAGGTAATGGTGGGCAACATCTTTTGAACCGCAGGATAACTCCATTCTATACCCGGCATAGGCTCTTGGTTCAAAAAATTAGATTGACATTCCCATACATAATTTTCGGATTCTGATTTATCTCGGTCTTTATATTGGCTTTCAATTCTAGTTAAAATCTCCTTTTTAGCACGCTCAAACTCACCTGTAGTAAATCCAAATTTCTTTACTCTTTCATTCTCGGACACTAACGTCTTTAACGCTTGTAATTGTTGGTTTTCATCAATCATGGCAAAGGATTGAAAGGCTTCTTTATCTCTAGCAAATGTCCCTCCATGATAGGTAAAACCATAGGTAAACGGCGGAGTTGGAGAATTCACCAACTCATTCAATCGATTGTTTAACATCGTGGTGAACAAACCTTCCACTAATTCATCCTTAACATCTTTAATTGTTTTCTGTTTTTTAGGCAAACCGTAATCTTTATATAAAAGCTGTACTTGCGTTTGAGACGCTTCCTTGTCACTCTCAATCGCTACAAAAGTCTCTTTATGGTTAGGAACTTCAAAAGACTTTCTTGGTTTCTCGTTGGTTGGATTTTGATATTTTGAGAAATGGTCTTTGATTTTTTGTTCCATTTGAGCAACGTCGATATCACCTACAACTATGATACTTATTAAATCGGGTCTGTACCAATCTTTATAGAAACTTACTAATTTATCGTACTTGAAATTTTCTAAAATCTCTTTTTTTCCAATAGGTAACCGATTTGCATACTGCGACTTGTACATCATTTTTGGGATGTACTTGTCTTCCATTCTTTTATCAGCCCCTAAACCTAGACGGTATTCTTCAAGAACAACACCTCTTTCTTTATCTATTTCTTCTGGATTTAAATTGGCATTAAAAGCCCAATCCTCTACGATTTGGAATCCCTTTTCTAATTTTTCGGGGTTGTCTGAAGGGATGGGAAGGAAATATACTGTTTCATCAAAACTAGTGTAGGCATTCAAATGCTGCCCAAACTTAACTCCTATACTTTGCAAATAATCGACTAACTGATTCTTTGGAAAACGCTTGGTACCATTAAAATTCATATGTTCCATAAAATGTGCTAACCCTTGTTGATCATCATTTTCTAGAACTGAACCTGCATTAACTACCAACCTTAGATCTACCTTGTTTTCAGGCTTAGCGTTTTTCCTGATGTAGTAGGTAATTCCGTTTTTAAGTGTTCCCTTTTTCACATTGGGATCAAACGGAATGAGATTAGTCTCTTTTAAATCCTGTGCAACCATAGCTGCTGGGAATAAAAAAAGGACAAAAGCCGATTTTAAAATTTGTTTCATAAAAAGTAAGGTTTTAGATGTTAATTAAAAAATATAACGGATAAATAGTACATTTATTGTGAAACTATTAAATTAAGAACATCAAAACTTTTTTTTAACGTAATATTAAGCTAAGCCTCGTCAAAATATAAATACGGCATAATTAATGTATTAATAATTGTTATATTTACATTCGAAATTCGAAAAACATGATAAAAAAGAGTCTTATACTAGTAGCCTTATTGTTTTTTTCAGGAACGGTTTTTTCTCAAGCCGAACAAGAAGTTCCTCCCCCATACAACATCAAAACCATCACATTTGTCCAAAATGGACAAAATACCATCCCCGTATTTCAATTGGGCGACACTTTTCAATTCCAGTTCGATGACTTGTATGGAAACGAAGCTAATTATTATTACACACTGACCCACTGCAACTACGACTGGAAACCATCGCAGTTATCAAGAAACGAATACCTAAACGGATTTGACGATCAAAGAATCCAAGATTACACCAATTCCTTCAATACACTTCAACTCTTTTCACATTATCGATTAACCTTTCCAAACCGACTTACGCAATTTAGAGTTAGTGGTAATTATATGATTAAGATCTTGAACGAAGATAAAGAGGTCGTATTTACTAAAAAATTTATACTCTATGAAAACTTAGTTTCTGTCCCAGTACAAGTACGAAGAGCACGTAACTTAAATGTGTATAACGAAAAGCAAAATTTAGATTTTGCGATTAAATCAGCGACGATAAATTTCCAGAGTCCGCTTACCAACGTCAAAGTAATGTTGATGCAAAATGGAAAATTTGACAATGCGATTACCAATATTAAACCACAATATACTATTGGGAATGATTTAATTTATAAATACGATGCGGAAACCCAATTTTGGGGCGGTAACGAATTTCTGTTTTTTGAGAACAAAAACATTTTAGCGGCTAACAACAGCATCGCCACCATCGATTCTAAAGGCGGATTGTATAATGCACATTTATACACGAATGAAGCTAGAGGCAACAAGCCTTATACATACTACCCCGACATAAACGGCAACTACATCATTAAAAAGATTGATGCTGAAAGTGACGAAGTAGAGGCCGATTATGCCTGGATATTCTTTACCCTTTCGGCACCAAACTATTATGGAAAAAAGAATATCTATGTAAATGGTATGTTTAATAACTATGCGCTCACCGATGAAAACAAAATGGACTATAATGTCGAGAAAGGGGTATATGAAAAAGCGCTAATGGTAAAGCAAGGCTTTACGAATTACCAGTATGTAATTGCGGATAGTACAAAAAAAATAGAGGAAGAGAATGCTATCGATGGCAACTTCTTTCAAACAGAGAACAATTATTTTGTTTTAGTTTACTACAAAGAAAACAACCAACGCTACGATCGGGTAATTGGCAAGGGCATTGCTAGTTCTGTGGACATTACAAATTGATAAAAAATAACCTGAAATTAACACACCAAATTGTATTTTTCGTAAATTTGAGCGCATAAAACAATAAGCCACAAATGGTTTCACAAATAACAAGAGGCATTAAGATTTCTGTTTTGACTAGTTTTGAAGGTACTTACTTCAAAAACTATAAGATTCATTTTGCCTTCAGTTATGAGATTACCATTGAAAACCATAGTAAGGACTCGGTGCAACTTAACACCCGTCATTGGGAAATCTTGGATTCCCTTAATGACATTGAGATTGTAGATGGCGAAGGGGTTATTGGCAAAAAACCCGTATTAAAACCGGGAGAAAAGCACACTTATAATTCAGGATGCCTTCTCTCTTCTCCTTTTGGAGCTATGAGTGGTTATTTCAACATGATTAACTTCACAACCACTAAAACTTTCAAAGTAATAGTGCCTGCTTTTAAACTTAGCGCACCCTTTGCCTTGAATTAGTTTTTGGTTACACTACTTATCAACTATTCAAAAATTCCTTTGTACTTTTGTGTTCAATTTTTAGATTCTCACTAAAAGCATCTTTTAATTAAAACAATACTAACTCTTTTAATCTTTTTATATCATGCCAAAAGGATTCTTTCATGTCCCAAATCCGGTCAATGAACCCGTAAAATCATATGCCCCAAACTCTCCTGAAAAAGCAGCAGTTTTGGCGGCTTATCAAAAAATGTGGAACGAAACTATTGATGTTCCTAATTATATTGGTAACGAAGAAATTCGCACCGGAATCACGCGTAACATGACAGCGCCTCACGATCATCAACATGTAGTAGGTACTTATCATTTAGCTGAGAAAGTTCATGTTGAAAAAGCTATTGCTTCGGCTTTGGAGGCTAGAATAAAATGGGCTAATTTGGCTTGGGAACAAAGAGCGGCTATCTTTCTAAAAGCAGCAGAATTAATTGCAGGTCCCTATCGTGCTAAGATAAATGCGGCTACGATGATTGCACAATCCAAAACAATCTTCCAAGCGGAAATTGATGCTTCTTGTGAGTTGATTGACTTCTTGCGTTACAATGTAGCGTTCATGACTCAGATTTATAACGACCAACCAAAATCGGTTTCAGATGTTTGGAATCGCGTGGAATACCGTCCGTTGGAAGGATTTGTGTATGCTATTACCCCATTTAACTTTACGGCTATTGCGGCAAATCTACCAGCCAGTGCTGCCTTGATGGGCAATACGGTAGTATGGAAGCCAAGTGACAGTCAGGTATTTTCAGCTAAAATCATTATCGATGTATTTAAAGAAGCTGGGGTTCCTGACGGGGTTATCAATGTGGTATTTGGAGACCCTGTAATGATTACCGATACGGTATTGGCTAGTCCAGATTTTGCTGGAGTACACTATACAGGCTCTACCTTTGTATTTAAAGAGATTTGGAAAAAGATTGGAACTAATATTCATACTTATAAAACCTACCCAAGAATTGTTGGAGAAACAGGAGGAAAGGATTTTGTAATTGCCCATCCAAGTGCTAATGTAAAACAAGTGGTAACGGGAATAACTCGTGGCGGATTTGAATTCCAAGGCCAAAAGTGTTCGGCGGCCTCTAGAGCTTATATTCCTACAAGTTTATGGCCTGCGGTAAAAGAGCAATTGATTACCGATGTGAAATCGATGAAAATGGGAAGTCCAGAAGACTTTGGTAATTTTATTACGGCCGTCATACATGAAGGTTCGTTTGACAAATTAGCAAGTTATATCGATCAAGCCAAGAAAGATGCGGATGCCGAAATCATTGTGGGAGGTAACTACGACAAGTCAAAAGGGTATTTTATTGAACCAACGGTTATTGTATCTACTAATCCGAAATATACTACTATGGAGACCGAATTATTTGGACCGGTAGTGACCTTATATGTGTATGAAGATGCAAAATGGGCTGAGACCTTGGCTCTAGTTGATGGTACTTCAGACTATGCCTTGACGGGCGCTATCTTTAGCAGAGACCGTTATGCCATAGAAGAAGCGACTTTGGCTTTACAAAACAGTGCTGGAAACTTCTACATCAATGACAAACCAACAGGAGCAGTTGTAGGCATGCAACCTTTTGGAGGCGCTAGAGCTTCGGGAACGAATGACAAAGCGGGATCAATGCAGAACTTATTGCGTTGGGTTTCCCCAAGAACAATCAAAGAAACTATGGTTACTCCCGAGGATTATCGTTATCCTTTCTTGGGAGAATAAGCTTAAGAATACTTCATATTACTTGAAAGCCCATACCGATAGTATGGGCTTTTTTTATTTAGCTAAAGCGTAAAAGTCTTCATAAGAAAAAATTACTTATTTTTATTGAATCTAGTAAACCCACTAATCCGTTATCTATGAAAAAAATAATTACGCTATTTCTTTTATTGGTTTCTCTCTCTTTTTATGGGCAGTGGTGGGTTCCTCAAAACTCGGGAGTTACGGCTAACTTAAATGATGTTTATGGCATCACCGGTGATGTTGTGGTCGTTGTTGGAGATTTTGGTATTATCTTGAAGACTATTGACGGAGGAGACCATTGGATTGTTAAACCGTCGGGCACTACGGCTAATTTGTTGAAAGTACAATTTAGTAACGCTAGTATTGGTTATGCTGTGGGCGAAAATGGTACCCTTTTGAAATCTATGGATGGTGGCGAGAGTTGGACTTCTATCGCTACTGGATTTACTACCTCTCTTTCTGGATTGACCTGTTTGAATGAGAACAGCTTTTATATCTCCGGAGCTAATGGCTTAATTAAAAGAACGAACGATGGCGGCACCAATTTTAGTGATTACAGCTACCCGGGTGATTACAACTTTTCTACTATCCAATTTTTGAATGCGCAAGTGGGCTATGCCAGTAGTTATAATTTATTTCAAACAGGGAGTTCTTTATTTATTAAAACTACTGATGGAGGCGTGACCTGGAATGTGCTCCCTACTGCTGCTACCACTTTTTATTTTTTAACCGAAAACATTGGTTTTGTTAAGAATGGTGTGGTATACAAAACCATTGATGGTGCTTTAAATCTTAGTAATGCGGGAGATTCATGGGGCAATTATACCGATTTATATTCGATGAATGAAAATGAGGTTTGGAGCATCGAGGATAGTTTTACGTTGTGTGATTGTGATACCTATTGCATCATGAGGAATAATGTAACTGACCCAGAATCGCCAGTTGTAGCCGACAATTGTTATCTTAGTACGGCGGGGCATACGCCTTTTAAAGCCATTACTTTTGCCGATGCCACCAATGGATATGTTGTGGGCGACTATGGCGTAATACTTAAAAACATCACAGGCACTATGGAACACTTAAGCAATGAAACATTCAGTCGTCCTGACCTTATTACCCTTACTCCAAATCCTGCTTCTACTTTTATTACGATCGAAAACAAAAGCCTGAGCCCTTTGGAGTTGGTTCGAGTTTTGGATATGAATGGTCGGACTGTTTTTATAGGTACTAAGGGAACCTCAACTTTGGATGTTAGTGCTTTAGCAAAAGGAATTTATGTGGTGCAAATTAACTATGCTGCTGGAATGACCATTAAAAAATTGATTAAAGAATAATCTCTTCTTGTACCGTTTCACCAACTATCGAATGATTTATAAAAGCACAGGATAGGCCTTGTGCTTTTTTTATGTAGTTGAAAATGAATTTTTTGTATATTCGGACCAGAATTTAAAGGACATATTATGAAAACAAAATTACTCTTTATTACCTTATTAACCTCTATCATTTCTTGGGCTCAGAGTGTGCCTTCATTTCACGGCGATAACAATTCAAACTTTACATCCTTGTCCTCCGCAGCGGAACTTGACCATAGTCCGACGGGCGCCAATCAAACCTGGACCTTTAGTGATTTAACAGAATTGGGTGAATTCGTTTATACTTATGTAGCGCCTACTTCCCAAGAGTTGACTACTTATCCAGGCACGACCGAGGTAATCGTAGCTACCGATACTAATGGTGCTACTAAAATGTATACCAAAACAGCTAGTAGTATCTTTTCAATCACCGGTCTTACTGGTACTGATCTGAACATAAACTTTTCTACAAACAATGCCGCTTTAGGTGCCTTTCCAATGGCCTTTGGCTATACTAATACCGATACAAACGTTTCGGGAAATTACACTTACACTACTTATTCAGGAACTTTTTCAGGAACCTTGACTACTAGTGTTGATGCTGCAGGAACCTTGAATTTACCAGATTACAACTATAGCGGAACAGTAGTGCGCTTGAAAACTGTTTTGAATATAAATTTGAATTACAGTTTTTTATCTAACGTAGGAACCGTTACACAAACTTCTTACATCTATTACGACACCGCGAATCCGTTTAATAACAACCCTATTTTTAGAAGTGTTACTACGGCTGCTGTGGTTCCATTGATGTCAATTAATCAAACCAATACTGGCCTAGAGAAGTTTACCACTACGCTAGCGACACCTGCGAATGAGTTTACAGGAGTATGGATAGAAAATCCAGTGCAAAACAATATTGTACTGCATACTTCCTCGGTATTATATAACACTTCGATAAAAGTTACTGATTTATTGGGTAAAACTATATATAACGCCTCGGGGCTTGCGCTAAGCGGGACTTATGAAATGCCACTTACGTTATCCAAAGGAATTTATTTGGTAACTATCGGAAATGACAAGGGTTCGATTACCAAGAAACTCATCAAAAACTAAAAATAAAAAGCCCCATTCATGGGGCTTTTTTTATGATTTAAACTTAAGAGGCAGGTGTACTACTTTTTTAGTTTCGAAGAATTCATTGGAAAAGAACTCCGCTATATTGTATTCGGTGGCTGCTGGAAAGTCTTTAAGTTCCTCTGTAAGATCGCCCCCTTTGAGGTATAAGATACCATTTTTCAACTCGTGTTTGTTTTGTTTTTTTATTTTGTCTTTAATCCAAGAAACAAAATCAGGCATATTCGTCACCGCACGGCTGATGATAAAATCGTAGTCTCCTTTTGCATGCTCGGCGCGTAATTGTTCGGCTTTTACATTATGGAGTTCTAGTGCGTCCACTACAGCTTGCACCACTTTTATTTTTTTGGCGATAACATCGATTAGGTAAAATCTAGTTTCTGGAAAGAGAATGGCTAGCGGAATTCCTGGGAATCCACCTCCTGTCCCAACATCTAAGATATACGTACCTGGATTGAAGGGTTGGATTTTAGCAATAGCCAGCGAGTGCAATACGTGTTTGGTGTATAATTCGTCAATGTCTTTGCGTGAAATCACATTAATCTTGGCGTTCCAATCGTGATACAGTGCTTCTAATTTTTGAAACTGTAGGAGTTGATTTTCAGTTAGATTAGGAAATTGTTTAAGAATTTCTTCCATAAATAGAATTTTCAACAAAAATAACGTTTTAGTTGATAATTATGATTTGTTTATAATCTTTAAAAAATTATAATAATTATCTTTGAGGCTAAATTCAATTTTTCATAGATGGATAGTACCACACCTATATTTTCTAAGAGTGACAATCTGAAGTTTTTCAGAACGTTGAACTCTAGAGTTAACAATTATTTTAAAGAAAACAATTTGGACAAGACCGGTAACTGGAGGTTGCATGTTAAAGCGTTTGTGATGTTTTCTATCTTTTTGACTCCTTACTTCTTTTTATTGGCGATGGACATGCCTTTTTGGGCTTATTTATTGTTGAATGTCGTAATTGGCATTGGGATGGCTGGAGTAGGAATGAACGTGATGCATGATGGCAATCACGGGGCTTATTCTTCTATATCTTGGGTCAACAAGATGATGGGAGGCAGTATTTATATCCTTGCTGGCAATGTTTACAATTGGCAAGTGCAACATAATGTATTGCATCATACTTATACCAACATTTTGGGCCATGACGAGGACTTGGAAGCTGGGAGAATCATGCGCTTCACGAAAGAGGCACCTTGGTACCGTTTCCATAAATTCCAACATTATTATTCGATTTTCTTATATGGCTTACTGACCTTTAACTGGGCTATTACTACCGACTTTATTCAGATGAAGCGTTATTTGAAGCGCAATTTATCTTATGGAGAATTTAAGAAGCCTGTGATTCGCTGGACTACCTTGATTATTACCAAAGTGATTTATTTTACTATATGGTTGGTTTTACCAATGGTTATGGGCATTACTTGGTGGAAAGTAGTCCTAGGCTTTTTGGTGATGCATTACACGGCAGGAGTTATCTTGAGTGTGGTATTCCAATTGGCCCACGTAGTGCAAGAAACTGAGAATCCGATTCCGGATGAGAATGGCGAGATAGAGAATACTTGGGCGATCCATCAGTTGTTTACTACGGCTAACTTTGCCCCTAAAAACTGGTTGGTTAACTACTATACAGGAGGTTTGAACCACCAAGTGGAGCACCATTTGTTCCCTAACATTAGTCACGTTCACTATAACAAGATTGCAGAGATTGTTAAGCAAACCGCTAAAGAATGTGAATTGCCTTATTACGAATTTAAAACCACTAGAGAAGCTATTGCCTCGCACTTCAAGCACTTGAAGGAATTGGGAAGACAGCCTCAAATGGCCTAACACATACAAACAGACGCCTTCACTGGCGTCTCTTTATTTACCCTAATTACAACACACTATGAGCACCGTTTTATCAGACAGAATTAATAACTTATCGACTTCGCAGACCTTGGCTATGGCGGCTTTGGCTCGAGAATTAAAAGCCCAAGGAAAAGACATTATCAGTTTAAGTTTGGGGGAGCCCGATTTCAACACACCCGACTTCATTAAGGAAGCGGCTAAAAAAGCTATTGATGAAAACTACAGCACTTATACTCCTGTAGATGGTTATGTAGAATTGAAGGAAGCTATTTGCCGTAAGTTTAAACGCGACAACAATTTAGATTACAAACCAGCGAATATTGTAGTCTCTACCGGGGCTAAGCAATCGTTATATAATATTGCGCAAGTGATGTTGAATGATGGTGATGAAGTGATTTTACCGGCGCCTTATTGGGTTTCGTATTATGAGATTATCAAGTTATCGGGGGGTGTTCCTGTGGAAGTCCCTACCTCGGTGGAGACTGATTTTAAGATGACGGCGGAGCAATTGGAGCGCGCGATTACTCCAAAAACTAAGATGATGTGGTTTAGTTCTCCTTGTAACCCGAGTGGTTCGGTTTATAACCGTGAGGAATTGACGGCTATTGGTAAGGTATTGGAAAAACATCCGCAGGTTTATATCGTATCGGATGAGATTTATGAACATATTAATTTCTCCGGAACTTTTTGTAGTATCGGTTCTATCCCAGGCTTGTTTGACCGCACGATTACGGTGAATGGAGTGGCGAAAGCTTTTGCTATGACGGGTTGGAGAATTGGTTATATCGGTGCACCAGAATTTATTGCTAAAGCTTGTACAAAGATGCAAGGGCAAGTGACCTCGGGAGCTAACTCAATTGCGCAGCGTGCTACCATTACGGCGGTAGATGCTGATCCTAGCGTTTTGAATGAAATGGTTACGGCTTTTAAAAACAGAAGAGATTTGGTTGTAGGCTTAACGAAAGCGATACCAGGCTTGAAGATTAACGTACCGGAGGGGGCTTTTTATGTGTTCCCGGATGTCTCTTCTTATTTTGGCAAAACGTTACGTGGCAAGTTGATTGCTAATGCTGATGATTTCTCAATGTATTTATTGTCGGAAGCGAATGTGGCAACGGTAACTGGGGATGCTTTTGGGAATCCGAATTGCATTAGAATTTCTTATGCTACTAGTGAGGCCTTGCTTAGTGAGGCATTTAAAAGAATTAAAGAAGCTTTAGTTTAACACTATAGGCCTCAAGGAAACTTGGGGCTTTTTTATACCCAAAAAAACACCCTTTTATGGCGAAAATAGTATTATTAGGTTCGGGAGAATTAGGCAAAGAATTTGTGATTGCGGCGCAGCGTATTGGGCAGACCGTTATTGCGGTTGACAGTTATGAGAAAGCCCCTGCGATGCAGGTGGCGGATGGATTTGAAGTCATTAACATGCTTGATGGGGCGGCACTGGATCGTATTGTAGCCAAACATCAGCCCGATTATATCGTTCCTGAGATTGAGGCGATACGTACGGAGCGATTTTACGATTATGAGCAGCAAGGCATAAAGGTGGTTCCCTCCGCTAAGGCAGCGAATTATACTATGAATAGGAAAGCGATACGCGACTTGGCTGCCAAAGACCTTGGGTTACGTACGGCTAATTACCGTTATGCCACCTCAGCGGAAACCTTGCGCAGTGCTGTGGCGGAAGTGGGGATTCCTTGCGTGGTGAAGCCTTTGATGAGTTCGTCGGGCAAAGGGCAATCGACTATTAAAACCGAGGCCGATATCGACAAAGCATGGCAGTATGCTGAAGAAGGCTCTCGAGGTGATATTATTGAAGTCATCGTAGAAGCCTTTGTGAACTTCCATTCGGAAATCACTTTATTGACGGTGACTCAGCATAACAACCCGACTTTGTTTTGTGCTCCGATAGGCCACCGACAAGAGCGTGGGGATTATCAGGAGAGTTGGCAACCCGCTTTGGTATCTGACCAAGACATAGCCGAAGCGCAAGACATGGCTCGTAAGGTTACGGAAGCTTTGGGCGGTGCAGGCTTGTTTGGCGTTGAGTTTTTCTTGACGGATGAAGGAGTTTACTTTTCCGAATTGTCACCGAGACCCCATGATACAGGGATGGTTACTTTGGCCGGGACTCAGAACTTTAACGAGTTTGAGTTGCATTTACGGGCTGTATTGAGTTTGCCTATTTTTGAAATCACTTTGGAGCGTGCTGGTGCTAGTGCGGTGGTTTTGGCTACGGCCGACTCTACCCATCCTACTTATACCGGACTTGCTGACCTTGCGGCTTTGCCTAAGACGGATTTCCGTATCTTTGGGAAACCTAGTTCGCGTCCGTACCGTCGCATGGGTGTTGCCTTGACTTATGATGTTTTGGGCACCCCTATTACCGAGGTAGTTGACCGTGCTAAAGCAGCAGCTTCTTTACTAACCGTAAACACTTAATATATGAAAGCATTATTTAGCACCCTATTCTTATTGGTATGTATGGCCGTAACGGCTCAGGACAAAACTAAAGTCCAAGTTGTCGAAGTATCTTGTGGGCAATGTCAATTTGGGATGAAAGCCAACGGTTGTGATTTGGCCGTTCGCCTTGATGGAAAAACCTATTTCATTGACGGTACTAAGATCGATGAGCATGGTGATGCTCATGCCGAAGATGGTTTTTGCAATGCGGTTCGCCAAGCCGAAGTCATTGGAGAAGTTAAAGACGGACGTTTTGTGGCCACTTACTTCAAGCTCTTACCTTTAAAAAAATAGAACCTATTGGCCCTTATTCTTGACAACATTGAGAAGCACGTCACCCTCACTCCTGCCGAGGAAGCTTTGTTCTTAACGAAGCTCGAAATCAGGCACTATAAAGCGAAGAGTTTGGTCTTGCGGGCTGGGGAGGTTTGTACCCATTCCTATTTTGTTCACTCGGGCTTGTTGCGCAGTTTTACGATTAACGATCATATCGTAGAGCATGTCATGAGTTTTGCTTGTGCGGGCTGGTGGATTGGCGATATGTATAGTTTGCTCTCGCAGCAACCCGGCACCCTCTTTATTGAAGTATTGGACGATGCTGAAGTGGTCTTGTTGTCCAAGACCGATCAAGAGGCACTTTATACTGCTATTCCGAAGCTCGAGCGTTTTTTTAGGATCCTTACGGAGAACTCTTTGGTGGCCAATCAGGAACGTTTGCTGGACAATTTAAGTTTGACGGCCGAGGAACGTTTTGAGAAATTTTGCAAGCGGTATCCCAGTTTGATTCAGCAAGTCCCACAGAAGCAAATTGCCTCGTATATTGGGGTCACCCCTGAGTTTTTCAGCAAGATGAAAAGCAAGCTTTTGCGTAAATAAAAAAATTAACTACTTAGTCGGTTTCCATTATTTCTACCCCTAAATCGCAGATTTACGACCTCTCGTTTGAATAATGACTATAAATTGACACAAGAGAAGCAGCAGTACATAACGGTACTTCATAATAGTAGGCTATCAGAAATTTATCAAATCAAGCAAATTAAGGAACGTAAGCCACTTCCTCCTATTTCTTAACCTAGATTAAGTGCATCCCCTACTCGTTGGTCGTAACTTTGTATTAGAAAATTTAATACATTTATGATTATGAAAAATACAGTTTTACACAAAGCCGCTACTAGAGGACATGCTGACCACGGTTGGCTAAACGCTCACCACACCTTTAGTTTTGCGAGTTATTATGATCCGAACCGCCTACAGTTTGGCGTCCTTCGCGTCTTGAACGATGATATCGTAGCGCCGGGCATGGGCTTTGGGACACATCCTCACGATAATATGGAGATTATTACGATTCCGTTGGAAGGCGATTTGGCCCACAAGGACAGTATGGGAAATACGGAGGTGATTAAATTTGGCGACGTCCAAGTGATGAGTGCTGGGACAGGTATCCAACACTCGGAGTTCAATCCGAATCACGATTTGCGCAC
>JBJONL010000021.1:0-40470 GCA_046051865.1 Bacteroidota bacterium
AATGTCAAGAGACGAACAATTAAAAAACCGATGGGATAAAGTTGTAGAGATTTTATCCAATCAATTTGCCGAAGGTGATCTGCTCGACTTAGACGCCATTATATATCTAATTGGCGTTCAAGAATTGGGTAAAGTACATCAAACCTTCAAAAAAGACGAAAAACTCAATTTAATGCATATTGCCATCTGTCGCTTGCTAGAACCTTACGGATACTATGAGTTTGACTTTGTGGATAAAGAAGGTTGGCCGCATTTCAAAGTAAAAGAAGAATTACCCGCTTTGAAAGCCGGAGAACAATCAGTCTTGATGAAAGAAGCGATTGTTAATTACTTTATCGAAAGAGAAGTAATTGAGTAATTAGTTCGTTAAACCATAATAGCAAAGGAAATCGCTCTAATTTCTGAAACTATTCAATCGTAACTAAAAACTAATTACTAAAAAATCCTAAATTTGCACCTTTACAAAATGAACGATGATAGACAAGATTAAAGAATATATTGCCGAAGCTGAAGCGTTTCAAACGGACAGCAAGGAAGCTTTAGAACAGTACAGAATTAAATACCTGGGCAGCAAAGGCTTACTTAAAGATTTGTTTGCTGAATTCAAAAACGTGCCTAACGATCAAAAAAAGGAATTTGGTCAAGTCATTAATACCCTAAAAACGACTTGTGAAGAAAAAGTAAAAACAATCCAAGAAGCTTTAGAAAGTAAAGTGGAAAGTATTGGCGCTTATGGGGATTTATCTCGCCCAGCAGAACCGGTTACTATTGGTTCTCGTCACCCTATCTCATTAGTAAAAAATCAAATCATTGACATTTTTTCGACCATTGGATTTAACGTATCTGAAGGCCCGGAGATAGAAGATGATTGGCATAACTTTACCGCATTGAACTTGCCCGAATACCATCCGGCACGTGATATGCAAGACACTTTTTTCATTCAGACTAACCCAGATGTATTGTTGCGTACGCATACCTCATCCGTTCAAGTTCGTTACATGGAAAATAACAAACCGCCTATTCGTACCATCTCTCCCGGAAGAGTGTTCCGAAACGAAGCCGTTTCTTCTCGTTCCCACTGTATCTTCCACCAAGTAGAAGGATTGTACATAGACAAAGATGTATCCTTTGCCGATTTAAAACAAACCCTTTTATATTTTACCAAAGAAATGTTTGGTAAGTCTAAAATCCGTTTAAGACCGAGTTATTTCCCGTTTACAGAGCCAAGTGCCGAAGTAGATATCTACTGGGGTCTAAAAACGGAAACCGATTACCGTATCACCAAAGGAACTGGTTGGTTGGAAATAATGGGTTGTGGAATGGTAGACCCTAATGTCCTAAAAAACTGTGGCATTAATCCTGAAGAATACAATGGTTTTGCTTTCGGAATGGGTATTGAGCGTATAGCAATGTTATTATACCAAATCGGAGACATCCGTATGTTCTATGAAAACGACGTTCGTTTCTTGGAGCAGTTCAAATCTAGTATTTAAAAAGAAAATAGATACTAGACGGATAGATGAGAGATGCTATCTTTTGGTCTATTGTCTTTTAGTCTATCATCTATTAACTCTACAATGAAAGCCGACATTATCATCCCAAAAGTTGAAAACGTTTTCCTTGCTGCCGTACAAGAATGGAGCGATGATTTCATGGAAAAGGTTTGGTATATATATCTCATTAATGATTCTGACTTCGATTTAGACGGTTTAATGGTCGTTTCTAAGGCTTTTGGTACTCTTGATGGGGAAATGAAAAAAACGTCGCTCTTGCGCCACGCATTTGTAAAAGCACCTGCTGTTTCGGCGCTGAAAATTGAAATGGTGGAAAAAAGTGTACTCCAACTCAATAACGAATTTATGGTAACTTATTTTATTGGAAACACGTTGTACGATAAAAAATTTGTTTTCCGCAAAAACACCATCAACGAACACGCAACAGAAGAAGTACCAATACTATTTGTAAACGGAGTAATCCTAAGATAAAAAACCTTAATCTAGCTTTTCAGTTAGTTTTTTAAATACTTTCTTTGCTTCTTTTCCTTCATACAAAATTTCGTAGACCGCATCAATTATGGGAGTATTAGCCTTATACTCTTGGTTCAATTTATAGGCACTTTTCACGGCATAATATCCTTCAGCTACCATACTCATCTCCATCATCGCAGATTTTACCGTATACCCTTTTCCGATCATGTTTCCAAACATTCGGTTACGAGAAAAAACAGAATATCCCGTAACCAACAAATCTCCCAAATACGCAGAATTATTAATGTTACGCTTCATCTTGTGCACTTTGCGAATAAATTTTTTCATCTCTCGTATAGCATTACTCATGATAACTGATTGAAAGTTATCTCCATAACCCAATCCATGTGCAATCCCTGCTGCAATAGCATAAATATTTTTCAACATCGCAGCATACTCTGTCCCAATTATGTCATCAGAAATCTTAGTTTTAATATAATTTCCAGCCAATACCTTAGCTACTACTTTTGCCTTTGATGAATCTCCACAAGCAATAGTTAAATAGGAAAGTCGTTCAAGAGCAACCTCTTCAGCATGACAAGGTCCTGTAATAACCCCAATGTTATGATATGGGATTTCAAATTCTCTATGAAAATGTTCTCCTACAATCAAAAAAGTCTCTGGAACAATACCTTTAATCGCCGAGAATATAACTTTATCTTTTAAACTCACCGTCAACTTCTCTAATTCTGAACTTAAAAAAGCCGAAGGAATAGCAAAAATAATATAATCTGCATAGGCAACTGCTTCATTTAAATCACTAGTTAATTTAAGTTTAGAAATATCAAACTCTACTGAACTCAAATAATTAGGATTGTGTCTATGTGCTTTAAGGTGCTCAATTGCGGAATCATTTCGCATATACCAAGCAATTTCAGAGAGATTTACACAAAGCATTTTTGCAATGGCTGTGGCCCAACTTCCGCCTCCTATCACTGCAAATTTTGGAGATTCGTTCATGAAAACAAAATTTTTATTACCTCTCAAAAATACTCATTTTAGTAGATATGAATCACTTTTTAAAGGAATAAAATCCTTTTTGGCATAAATATTGCAATTAGAAATGAATAAGTTGGGTTAGATTAAAAAGTTATCTCGTAAAACCGTTTAAGTACTATTTCTTAAGCGGTTTTATTTTTACTTTAAAAATATCGGAATTAATTACTGTGAAAAGAAAAAACACTGTCCCTTTTGCTTTATCATCACTAAACAGCCCACTACAATCAATCTTTTTCCATTTAGCCTAGTAAGCCTGTTTCCTGCTATACTAAAAAGGATACCTCGCTTATTTTGATCACAATTATCTACTGATGTCAGATAATGGGACTACCACAAAAGAGCGGTAGGAACCGCTCTTTTGTGAATTAATAACTCATTTCTACTATTTCTCTAACCTTATTAGGGGTGATGTTTTGCTTTTCTCCCAAAGCTTTCCAGCCTCGCTCCTCAAATCGTTTGACGATAAAATCAGCAGTGTTTTTATAATCCGTTGTGTTTTCAGAAAGTTTTGTTTTCATTCCCATAGTATGGAAAAATGCTACGGTTTCCGCAATTGCCTTTTCAGCTATTTCATCAACACTAGTTCCAGTAATACCCCATACTCGTTCTCCATACTGCGCCAATTTGTCTTTCTTGGTTTCAAATAAAACTTTATACAAATTCGGACCTATAATAGCCAACGTTCTAGCATGATCAATCTCATACAAGGCAGTCAATTCATGCCCAATCATGTGCGTAGCCCAATCACTCGGAACACCCTTTTGGATCAGTCCATTCAAAGCCATAGTAGCACTCCAAACAAAATTGGAAGCCAACTTATAATCTTCAGGATTCTCAACTACGCTGGGCCCAACTTCAATTAAGGTTTTCAAGATGCTTTCAGCAAATCGATCTTGCAACAATGCATCGTGCTGATAGGTTAAATATTGCTCCATTACATGCGTAAAGGCATCCACCACACCATTTTGCAATTGTCGTTTAGGTAGGGATGTAATCACTGTTGGGTCAACAATAGAAAACTTTGGAAATAAAGCACTTCCACCTAAAACCAGCTTCTCATGAGTTGCTTCAATAGTAACTACTGCACCTGAATTCATCTCTGAACCCGTAGCAGGTAATGTCAACACGGTCCCAAAAGGAACAACTTTAGTCAAATCCGTAAACAAAACTCTATTTTTCAAAATCTCAATCGCATCGCCTTCATAGGTAACCGCACCTGAAATAAATTTTACTCCATCAATCACACTTCCCCCTCCAACGGCCAAAATAAAAGTAACATTTTGCCCACGAACTATCTCTACCGCCTTCATCAAGGTTTCAAATCTCGGATTAGGTTCAATACCACCAAACTCTATAATCTCAAACCCAGTCAAGGCCGCCCTAACTTGTTCATATACTCCATTTTTGAAAATGCTTCCTCCTCCATAAGCCAATAGAATTTTGGCGTCCTGAGGAACTAAAGTCGATAATTTTGCCATTTGTCCTTTACCAAAAACATAGTTGGTAGGATTGTACAATTCAAAGTTTAACATGGTACTTCATTTTTAGAAATACAAAGGTACAAAAGGCTTTTCCGAACAAGTCGTAAAGGAATGTTAAGTTTACTTTTTATAAAAGTTATTATGATCCACATATTCCCATACCTCTGCAGGTAATAACGGCCTAATGTTTTTGTTGTCTTTAATTTGCTCCCGGATAAAAGTAGATGAAATTTCAACTATGGGTGCCGCTATGGGATAAATACGTGCATGGCCCGTTAAGGAATGGTTTTCATCTTCTTCTGAAATTCTTGGGTAACTATAAATATCGTGGTGCTCTAAAATGTACTCATAGTTTTTCCACTTGTGAAACGACTTCAAATTGTCTTCCCCCATGATCAAAGAAAATTCATGTTGGGGATATTTCTCCATTAAATGGGCTAATGTATTGACCGTATAATTGGGTTGCGGTAATTTAAATTCAATATCAGACGGTTTGATTTTAGGATAATCTTCGGTAGCTAAACGAACTAAATGCAACCGATGGTAGTCATCCAACAACGTACTCTTTTGTTTCAGAGGATTGTGGGGCGTTACCACCATCCAAATTTGCTCCAAATCACTATGCTCAGCCAAATGATTTGCTATAATCAAATGTCCCACATGTATAGGGTTAAACGTACCAAAATACAATCCGATTTTCATTTTTAGGAATTAGTTATTAACGAACTTTTTTACTAATTCAAATGCTTCTTGCTTGGCAACATCCAAGTCATAATTCTTAATGACGGTATCAAATTGTGGTGCTGTGGCCAATTCAACGTGCGCTTTAGCTATTCGCATATTGATTTTATCATCAGTTTCCGTAGACCGTTCTTTTAATCGTCTTTTTAACTCATCAACACTAGGTGGTTTAACAAATACTGCTAAGGTCTCTTGGGGAAACTTGTGTTTAATTCGCAATCCCCCAGCTACATCGATATCAAAAATTACGTTTTTCCCTTTTGCCCAAATGCGCTCCACTTCACTTTTCAAAGTGCCATAAAAATTATCGCGGTACACTTCTTCCCACTCAATAAAATCCTCAGCTTTGATGTGTTTTTTAAACGCCTCTATGCTCATAAAGTAATAATCTTTCCCATCCACTTCTTCCCCACGAGGTTCGCGAGTAGCCGCTGAAATGGAAAACTCTAAATTCAATTCGGCTTGGGCTAATAAATGCCTAACTATAGTGGTTTTTCCAGAGCCCGAAGGCGCTGAGAATACTAATAATTTTCCTTTTTGCATAATCTTTTTTTATGGCGAATAAAACTGCATCTCAAAGTAATAGTGCAATTTATTCAGGCATTTGCATCCAAATTTACAATACGTTTAAAACTTGTTCCTTAATTTTCTCCAACTCATCTTTCATCATCACCACCAACTTCTGCATTTCCGAGTGATTCGATTTAGAACCCATCGTATTGATTTCTCTTCCCATTTCTTGTGTAATGAAACCTAATTTCCTTCCGTTAGCTTCTATACCAGCAAGGGTTTCTATAAAATAATTCAAATGGTTTTCCAGGCGCACTTTCTCTTCCGTAATATCGTACTTCTCTAAATAAAAAATCAATTCCTGCTCAAAACGATTCTCATCAACATTTTCTTTTAATTCATCCAAAGCATTGCGCAAACGGGTTTTCACAGTTTCCACTCGTTCAGCATCATAAGCAACGGCATTATTCATCAAAGTCATGATATTAGCAATACGATGCAAAAATTCTTTCTCTAAGGAAACACCTTCGTCTTTGCGAAACTGTACCATGTTCTCTAAAGCTTCATCAATTACAGTTTGGATTTTCTTCCATTCATGCTCGTCGATCTCATCACGCTCCGTTTTTAATGCATCAGGCATACGAACTGCCATTTTCATTAATTCAGTGTCATCTGCATTTGGAATCACCGCTTTCATCTGATTAATATACCCTTTTACAATAGGCACATTAATTTTAGACGTGGTTTCTTCTCCTGTAACTTCGACATACAGCGAGAAATCGATTTTTCCACGCTCTAAGCGCTGCGAAAGCTGGTTACGCAACCCTAATTCCATTTCTCTAAAAACAGAAGGCATGCGGGTGTTTAAATCAAGTCCTTTGCTATTAAGCGACTTGATCTCCACTGTAACTTTTTTAGTGGGTAATTGTAAAGTGGCTTTACCAAAACCGGTCATCGATTGTATCATGCTGTAATTTTCTAATAGTTACAAATATATTCAAAAATGAGGATTTAAGTTTTAGGATCTAGGATTTCTTCTTGGTTACCAAAAAAACACCAACAAAGATTAAAACCGCCGAAGCGACCTTGACCCACGTTAGCTGATCTTTCCCCAAACTCATAGCAAATACTGTTGCAAAAAGAGGCTGCAAATAGATAAATACCGCAACGGTAGTGGGCTTCAATTCCCGCATGGAAACCAAATTAAACAGATAGGTAAAAAACGTAGTGAAAACCACGACAAATCCAATTTCCCAAACGATAGCAACCGGAAGTTGCTGCCACTGAATTTCTTGGTATTCTGACCAACCAAAGGGCATAACCATCAACAAACCAAAAGTATAAATCCACTTGACAAAGGCAAATGCGTTGTATTTATCCATAAGCTTCTTTACAAGTATCAAGTAAAAACCATAAGAAACAGCATTAATGAAAACCAATAAATTTCCCAAAGTAGCATGGGTCGCATTTCCTACTGATTTACCATATAAAATCAAAAAACCTGTACCTAATAACCCTAAAACGATTCCAAAAATCTTTCGCACATTAATACGCTCTTTCATAATAAATGCCGATAAAAGCAATACTATAATGGGCGTCGTAACCATTATCACCGCCGCTGAAATAGGCGAAGTAAAACTCAATCCTTTGAAAAACGTTAGCATATTCAAAGCGACACCAAAAAAAGCTGCCGCTATAATTCGTGGAAAATCTTTTTGTTGTATTTGTTGTTTTGGGCCAACTATAGAAACCAACCAAAACAATACCGTAGCACCAAAAACGCGTATCAAGATGAAACCAAATGGCTTAACATAGGTAGGCATAACATCCTTCGCAATCGTAAACGAAAGTCCGTAAATCAGCGACACCATCGTAGCCGCTAATAAAGCCCAGGTTCTTTTAGTCATTAACTCAAAACTTTGGTTACTTCTAAAATGTTTTTCTGACTGTTGCCGACGTAAATCATATCATCTATGATAAAAACGGGCCTACTCAAAAAAGTATAATGCTCCAAAAGATAGCGCTTATAATCCACTTCCGTTAACGATTTATTCTTCAAGTCCTTCTCCTTGTAAAGTTGGGCTTTCTTACTCAACAAAGCCTCATAACTCCCCGATAATTGACACATAGCATCAAGCTCTTGTTCGGTTAATGGATTCTGACGAATGTCGTGGAACTTTAATCGGTCTGTATTAGGCAGCGCTTTTATTATTTTACGACAGGTGTCGCAAGAAGCCAAATAGTAAATGGTATCAATCATCGCTTTTGTTTTTGCAAAGAAAATTCATTTCCGCTTATAATCTGTACTTTTATAACAAAATTCAAATCCATGGAACCCACTTTTAACATCAATCAAACTAGTAGAAATACAATCGCTAACTTTTTAGAAAACCATACCTTAGAACAACTGAACACTATCCCCGAAGGTTTTAGCAATAACCTCATCTGGAATATAGGTCACATCATTGTAGTTCAACAAATGCTTGTCTACAATTTGTCGGGCCTTCCCATGATGGTTTCTGAGGACATGGTATCAAAATACAAAAGAGGAACCAAACCGGAACATAGCGTGACGCAAGAAGAAGTGGACGAATTCAAAAAACTCCTCTGGTCTACTTTGGAACAAACCAAAAAAGATTTTGCTAACAACATTTTTAAAAACTTTACCGAATTTACAACCATGTCCGGTTACACCATGAAGTCAGCCAAAGAAGCTATGGAATTCAATAATTATCACGAAGCCATTCATACCGGTATCATGATGCAAATCCGAAAGTTCATATAATGTTAAAGGCTGTTTATCATCCAAAAAATTAAAATATATTTGCCAAAATTTACAAACCAATGAAATTCAATACTAAAGTCATACATGGGAACCAACACCATGAAGAAATAACCGGAGCGGTTATGCCGCCTGTATTTCAAACCTCAACTTACGCACAAGTTTCTCCCGGTAAACCCGTAGGAGATTACGAATATTCTCGTGCAGCAAACCCTACCCGTCAAGCCCTAGAAGATGCTTTAGCTTCCATAGAAAATGGCGCGCGTGGTTTAGCTTTTTCTTCTGGATTAGCGGCAACCGATTGCTTACTAAGAATGTTCAAAGCAGGAGACGAAATCATTGCTATGGACGATTTATACGGGGGTACTTACCGCTTATTTACTCGTTTATACAAAGACAGCGGAATCATCTTCCATTTCGTTGACATGAATGATTTCGATAAATTCCAAGGACTAATCAACGAAAACACTAAACTGGTTTGGGTAGAAACGCCTACCAACCCATTAATGAAATTAGCTGATATTGCAGAAATTGCCAAAATCACTAAAAAACACAACATCCTTTTTGCCGTAGACAATACCTTTGCCACTCCGTACATTCAAAAACCACTAGATTTAGGTGCCGATATCGTAATGCATTCTGCCACTAAATACCTGGGCGGACATTCAGATGTAATTGCTGGAGCTTTAATCATAAAAGACAAAGATTTGGGCGATGAATTACACTTCAAACAATTTGCTACTGGAGGCACTTTAGGTCCTATGGACAGTTACTTAGTCCTAAGAGGAATTAAAACCTTACACCTAAGGGTTCAACGCCATTGTGAAAACGGTGAAAAAATAGCCGCCTATTTAAACAACCATCCCAAAGTAGAACGGGTATACTATCCCGGTTTGCCAAGCCATCCCTTCCACGAAATTGCCAAAAAACAAATGAGCGGCTTTGGTGGTATGGTAACGTTCACTTTCAAATCAGGGAACAAAGCAGATGCAATAAGCTTTCTGGAAAAAGTAAAAGTATTCACATTAGCCGAATCATTAGGAGGAGTAGAATCACTAGCCAATCACCCCGCTTTAATGACGCACGCTTCTATACCCGAAGAGAAAAGAAAAGAAATCGGAATTACCGACGACTTAGTTCGACTAAGTGTAGGTGTAGAAGACATTGATGACTTGATCGCCGATATTGAACAAGCCTTGAAATAAAAAAAAGCTCCGAATACGGAGCTTTTTTTATATAAAACTATTTTATTAAAATCCGTAATTGACACCGATCCCTATAACCTGACGCGTCTGAAATCCTGGATATGCATTATCATCATAAATGGTTTGGTAAGCAAAATTAGTCGTCAAATATTTATTCACTTTCATGACGATATTTAACGTGTAATCTAAGTCTACATTCTGTGCGTCTTCCAAATAATTGGTATACAAATTCAAGATGTTTTCAGCCGTAACATTCTCCATCAAATTAAACTTGTAATACGCATTTATAGCGGCTCCAAACTCATATCGAGATGATTCTCCTTGAAGTACCCCAAACGAAGGTCCTTTTTCAGTAAAATGCTTATGAACCAGGATTACTTTTGAGGTAGCTGGCGCAATATTGATTTTTAAATTGTCATTGCGCTTCCATAGCATACCGGGACCAAATTGGAAGTACGCAGGCGAAAAGAAATGTGACTTTCTTTCAGTTCTATCAGCTTGATCAAAACCCGAGTCAAACTGCGTTTTAAAATTAAAGAAGCCTGAATAGTACCATTCCCCTGAAGCCTTTTTACCTAATAACGAATTGAATTCTAATCGGTCGTCTGTTTTTTGAAGCTCTTGTCCGTTTATTTTAGTTAAACCATAATTGGCGGTCAGTTTATTATCCCAAGTCCAAGTATCACTCTTGTAATTAAAGTCATATTTGAATGCTGCATTTCCAGATATACTGCTCTGTCCACCCGCCATCCAGTTATTAAAACTGGCCTGATTCACTAAAACAGTGGCGATGCCCTTTTTATTCCAACCATTAGGCTTTTCTTCCATTATTTTGGCAACCGTTTCCTCGGTCTTCTTTAACAATTCTTTTTCACTTACTTGTGAAAAAATAACGTTTGCCGCGAAAAGCAACAACAGGATTGGTAATTTTCTTTTCATTTTTAAGGGGTTTATTTTTTTTTCGAGTGCAAAGGTAAGAATACATTCGATTTAAACAAATCACAGTGAAAAGATAAACACTTGAAAATAAGACAATAAGCTATTTTGATTTTTTATACAACGGAACGGCCGAACATGCTTCGCCATACATAATGCTTTTTGCATAAGGCTGAAGATTTTGAATTGCCATTATATAGGCACTCTCTGGTACGGGTTTTTTTGAACACCCTTTTAGTATAACCGGTTTGTCCTTATAAAAGGTATAATCAATAGTAGGTAAAATAGAAGCATATAAAGCCGTTTCTAAATCTGCTAGGTTTCCTAAAACTACTTTTTTAGCATACGGTGATAAATGGGAAGTCACTAAGATACTAGCCCAAGCAGGCACTATAGCATCCGTGGAACAATGAAGCGCAATCCATTGATTTTGGTATTGGGTCCAATCATGATTTTTCAATGCCTCGCGAAAGGCCGCCTCTTTTAATAAAATGCCTTCAATAAGCCATTGAGATAAATCCAGCTGCGTTCTTCTCCCTTCAGGATAATAATCCTCCAAGTCAAAAACCTCTAACACGGAATTAGCAACCTTGTTAATAATTTCGTCCATCTTTTACTTTACGTTTTAAGATTTTTTAACTGAATACTGTAACTGCGACTGCATACTTTTTTAAAGCATGCCCAACTCTAACTTAGCTTCTTCACTCATCAAATCTTTGCTCCAAGGGGGATCAAAGGTGATTTCAACTTCACAGGACTTAACAGTATCTATTTTGGTGATTTTTTCTTCCACTTCTCTAGGTAATGTCTCCGCCACAGGACAATTTGGGGAAGTCAAAGTCATCAACACTTTTACTTCATTGTCCTCGTTGATCATCACATCATAAATCAATCCCAATTCGTAAATATCAACCGGAATCTCAGGGTCATAAATACCTTTCAATACCTTTACTACATTCTCGCCTAAATTGATATCATCTTTAAATTCTTCCATCGTTCTTATTTTTTTGCTTCAAATGCCAAAGCATACATTTTTATTTTTTTAATCATTGAAACCAATCCATTGGCTCGAGTGGGTGATAAATGCTCTTTTAATCCTATAGCGTCTATAAAATCCGTAGAAGCCTCCAATACAGCCGCTGGTTTCTGATTCGAAAAGGCCCTAATTAATATCGCTATGATACCTTTAGTCAATATCGCATCACTGTCTGCCGTAAATACGATATGTTCTCCTTGTTGCTCAGCATGAACCCATACCTTCGACTGACAACCGGTAATGATATTCTCTTCGGTTTTGAATTGCTCCTCTATTAACGGCAATGATTTGCCTAAATCAATGATGAATTCATAACGCTGCATCCAATCATCAAACATCGAAAACTCGTCTACGATGTCATTTTGTATTTCTTGTATTGTCATTTTTATGCTGAACTTATTTCAGTACGTTTTATAATAGTATACTATTCTTCCATTTTGGCTAGTGCAACAATTTTGTTTACTAGTTTTTCAATTTTGTTCGGAGGAAAACCATGATCAAAATCTACCGTTTCATATGTAGTATCATGATATTTTATCTTTAAATGGGCAATGGCCGCTCCATCATAGAACCGCTTCTGAGTAGGGTCTTTCAAAGTGGAAAGCTCTTCTAAATTTACGGCTTTAAAATACGTTATCAACTCCTTCCAATCCGCATCCGAAATAGCCAACGCTATAGCGGGGTTTTCAGCACCTCTACCCTGAGATATTGAAGCTTTTTGATTCGCTATTGTAATGTTCAGGTGATTACCTCGTGAATCAGAGGTATACTCGAGAACGGTACTAGCACTATCACAAGAGGTAGAAGGACCACAACTTTTACCTAAAAATAACGTTAATAATAATAAACTAATTGCTTTCATAAAATCTCCTTAGGACAACATCATCTTGGCACGCTTTACTGCCGCAACCATGAGGTCAATTTCATCTTTCGTATTGTAAAAAGCAAAACTAGCTCGGATAGTCCCTGGTATTTTATAAAAATCCATAATGGGTTGGGCACAATGATGACCCGTACGCACCGCTATACCTAATTTGTCGATTATGGTACCAATATCATAAGGATGTATTCCATTAATATTAAATGAAATGACAGAAGCTTTAGCCGCTGCCGTTCCATAAAGAGTCAACCCTTCAATGGTTAACAATTGCTCCGTAGCATAAGCCAATAATTCTTGTTCATAGGCCGCAATGGCATCAAACCCTATCGAGTTCAAATAATCTATCGCAGTGCCCAACACGATTCCCCCCGAAATGTTTGGCGTTCCAGCTTCAAATTTATGAGGCAAATCAGCATAGGTAGTTTTCTCAAAGGTAACCGTTGCGATCATCTCGCCTCCACCTTGATAAGGAGGTAATTTACGCAACCAAGCTTCTTTACCATATAAAATCCCAACACCTGTCGGACCACATATTTTATGCCCCGAAAAGACATAGAAATCGCAATTCAATGCTAATACATCCGGTTTCAAGTGAGGGGTTGCCTGCGCTCCATCAATTAAAACCGCAGCTCCTACCGCATGCGCTTGATCAATCATATATTTAATGGGATTAATCGTTCCCAAAGCATTAGAAATATGATTGACCGCCACAATCTTTGTTTTAGCGGATAACAAGTGGTCGTAGGCTGTCATGATTAATTCCCCTTGCTCATTCATTGGAATGACCTTCAAATTAGCACCAGTTCGTTCACAAAGCATCTGCCAAGGCACTATATTACTATGGTGCTCTAATGCAGAAACCAACACTTCATCACCAGCATTTAACAAGGAAGCAAAACCATTGGCAACCAAATTAATGGCATGAGTAGTACCCGAAGTAAAAATTACCTCATAATTATACCTAGCATTAATATGCCGTTGAACTTTACAACGTGCTATTTCATAAGCATCCGTAGCTAACTGACTCAACGTATGGACACCACGGTGAATATTCGCATTGATTTCTGAATAATACTTTGATATCGCATCGATTACCACTTGCGGCTTTTGCGAAGTGGCCCCGTTATCAAAATACACCAGCGGTTGACCATTAACTTTTTGAGTAAGTATAGGAAAATCAGCTCTGATTTTTTGAATGTCTAACATGTTGCTATTTAGAAAAATTCTAAATACAAAAGTAATAAAATTGAAGTAGTTAATGTATCAAACAGCTGTTAATAATTACTTTATTTTTTTACATTTACTAAAATCCTTTTTTCTCTTTTATCCTATGAAAAAATTACTCAAAATTATCGGCATATTACTGCTCATATTGCTCATCTACTTACGCATGGCCATTTATCCCCAACTCGATTTAATCTCTGGATTCTCCGCCAAAAGCATAGCTTCGGGACATTTCATTGACGGTCGTACTGTAGAAACAATTCAACAGGGAGATAATGATATCGATAAGATCAATTGGGCAACCAACACCATAAATCAAACTTCCCAATACGTGACGTCCAATGTCCATGGACTAAAAGAACGCAAAGCAATTTATCGCGAAGGTTTAGGCGCAACGTTGATTAACGACGATTTTGATGTAAGGAAATCCTATGAAACCCCTAAACGGAATCCCACCAAAAATGGTCGCGAATACCCTTATGGCGAAGTTGAACCAAAAGATACTTCTTTTTCAAACGTTGATTATGCCCAACTCAATAAAGCTGTTTCCAACGCCTTCGACCAAAAAGGTGCAAAAAAGAAACGTACTCGAGCTGTAGTGGTCCTTTATAAAGGAAAACTAATTGCAGAAAAATATACCGAAGGGTTCAATAAAAACTCAAAGATTTTAGGTTGGTCTATGACCAAAAGCCTGACTGCTACCTATTTTGGCATCCTCCAAAAACAGGGCAAACTAAACATTATGAATCCCGCCCCTGTCTCAGAATGGCAAAAGGATAGCCGTGCCAAAATAACTCTAAATGATTTACTCCACATGAACTCCGGACTCGCGTGGGAAGAAGACTATACCAAGATTTCGGATGTCACTAAAATGCTGTTCCAAGCCGAAGACATGTCGAAATGTCAAGCCGAAAAACTAGCGCTATTCAAACCCAATACCCACTGGTATTACTCTTCGGGTACAACCAACCTCTTAAGTGGCATCCTAAGAAAACAATTTAAATCACACCAAAAATACTTAACCTTTTGGTACAGCAGCTTGCTCGATAAAATAGGTATGGAATCGGCCTTAGTAGAAACGGATATGGCGGGTAATTTTGTGGGGTCATCCTACGGTTGGGCGACGCCAAGAGATTGGGCCAAATTTGGACAATTATACCTCAACAAAGGCAACTGGAACGGCGAGCAACTCTTTGACCCTAGCTGGGCAACCTATGTGGCTACTCCTACCAATACCTCTAACGGAAGATACGGCGCGCAATTCTGGCTAAACGCCGGAGGCTATTTCCCCGATGTTCCCCAAGACATGTACTATTGTAGCGGTTATCAGGGACAAATGGTGGCCATCATCCCTAGCCGAGACCTTGTAATCGTAAGAATGGGATTAACGGAAGAACCCAACTTTGATTTTAATGGGTTTTTAAAAGGGGTTATTGGGAGTTTTGGGAAATAAAAAAGGTTGTCGAAAGACAACCTTACTATTACAAATCAAACCCCAAATTCACACCTAGCTTGCTCGCAATAATCTTGGTAATGCGCTGCTTTAATTCAGGAATTTTTATGCTTTCGATGACCTCATTAGAAAAAGCATACATCAACAAGGCCTTTGCTTCTTTCTTTGGAATGCCGCGTTGCTGCATGTAGAACATCGCTTTTTCATCTAATTGCCCTATGGTGCAACCGTGCGAACATTTCACGTCATCGGCAAAGATTTCCAATTGGGGCTTAGCGTTGATAGTTGCCTTATCACCAATTAAAATATTGTTGTTTTGTTGAAAGGCATCCGTATTTTGAGCTTCTTTTTCAACATAAATTTTTCCATTAAAAACACCCGTAGCATTATCCGCCAAGATGGTTTTATAATTTTGATGGCTCTCGCAATTCGGTGTAGCATGGTTTACCAAAGTATAGTGATCCATGTGCTGCTTTTCCCCAATAATCGTAATGCCTTTCAAAGTCGAATCGATACGTTCGCCAAAATGATAAAAATTCAAATTGTTTCGGGTAATGTTTCCTCCAAAAGAAAAAGTATGTACTGATACCCGACTCTCTTGTTTCTGTGAAATATAAGTGTTGTCAATCAAGTTGGCCGACAACAAGTCATTCTGTATTTTATAATAATCTACGATAGCACGCTTTTGAGCAAAAATCTCAGTAACCGAATTAGTCAATACCGGGTTTTCATTCAAACTTTGATGACGCTCAATAATCTGTACATGGGCATTTTCGCCCACAATAACCAAGTTTCTTGGCTGCACCATCAAAGCCACTTCTTTTCCTGTCGAAAAATAAATCACTTCAATAGGCTTTTCAACCACCTTACTTTTCGGGATATTGATATAGGCTCCCTCACTGGCAAAGGCCGTATTCAAGCTAGTCAAACTTTCATCCTTACTAGCAATCTTATTGAAGTACTCGTCAATAATCATTTTGTATTTTGGCTTAGTCAAAGCCGATGACATCAAACAAACATCAATGCCGTCATGGGTCGTAGCCGATAAAAACGAAGAAAATTTACCGTCCACAAAGACCACTTTGTGCGTATCGATTTCATGCAAAAAGTATTTTTTTACCTCAGCAAACTCAATCGCATTTTCATGTTTAGGAAATACCGAATAGTCATTTTTCAATAAAGCATTCAGCGAGGTGTATTTCCAAGCTTCCTCTTTTTTAGTGGGAAAGCCTTTCGTTTCAAAATTCTTAATAGCCGAAGTACGCACTTCATGCAAACTCGCGTTTACATCAATTTGCTCTTCAAAAGCCATGAAGGAGGAAATTAGTTTTTCTTTTAATTCCATATTTTTTGTCTTAAAGTCGAAAGTCAAAAGTCAAAAGACTTTATTCTTTTGGACTTAAATATTTTATAAAACCACTTAAAAGTTTTGATACTTCTGTAATAGCTTCTAAGAGCTTTTCAAATTCTTGTTTTGTAATATAATCTAAATCAAATGCTAGATATATTTGTGAGCGAACTTCTCCAGCCGATGCTTTTGCCACATAAAGAAAATATATGAATTCTTTATCTGTATTTCTTTCAAAACCTTCAGCTATATTTGATGAAATTGACAATGAAGCCCGTCTAATTTGTCTAACAAAATCAAAGTCTTTTTTTAATTAGAGTTTTCAGTAATTTGATAAATTTGCTTTGTAAACTCTCTTGCTTTTTTCCAAGAGCTAATTTCTTCAAATGATTTAAATGTTCCCATCTTTTGACTTTAGACTTTAGACTTTAGACTTTAGACTTTAAACTTTAGACCAATTCATTTTTAATCCAATCGTATCCTTTTTCTTCCAGTTCGTAGGCTAGTTCTTTGCCTCCCGACTTTACAATTTTCCCATCCATCAATACATGAACAAAATCAGGGATGATATAGTCTAATAATCTCTGGTAGTGAGTAATTACTAAAACCGCATTATTTTCGTTTTTAAGCTTGTTTACGCCATTGGCAACAATTCTTAGGGCATCAATATCCAAGCCTGAATCGGTTTCGTCTAGAATCGCTATTTTAGGCTCTAACATCGCCATTTGGAAAATCTCATTACGCTTCTTCTCTCCTCCCGAAAACCCTTCGTTTAACGAACGAGACAAGAACTTACGGTCCATTTCCAATAACTCTGACTTTTCCCTTATCAATTTCAACATTTCATTCGCAGGCATTTCGTCTTGCTTATTAGCTTTACGCTTTTCATTTATGGCCGTTTTAATAAAGTTGGTCACCGAAACACCCGGAATCTCAACGGGATATTGAAACGATAAAAACACCCCTTTATGAGCACGCTCCTCTGGCGCCATTTCTGAGATGTCCTCGCCTTCCAAAAGGATTTCTCCTTGTGTAACCGTATAATTCTCGTTTCCTGCAATGATTGAAGAAAGGGTGCTTTTTCCGGCACCGTTAGGCCCCATAATAGCATGAACCTCTCCGGCCTTAACCTCAAGATTAATCCCTTTTAATATGTCTTTGTCTTCTACAGAAGCGTGTAAATTTCTTATTGATAACATGATTTGAAAATTTGAAAATTTGAAAATTTGATAGTAGTACTAACCTTTATTTTCAATTCTTATTTATATAGTATTGTTTTAATTTATTAATCTTGGTCAATTTAATTCATTTTCAAATCTTCAAATTGACTCATCTTCAAATTATCCAACAGACCCTTCTAACGAAATCTCTAATAATTTCTGCGCTTCTACAGCAAACTCCATTGGTAGTTTATTTAAAACTTCTTTACTGAAACCGTTTACAATAAGAGCAATGGCTTTCTCAGTAGGAATACCTCTTTGGTTGCAATAAAAAACCTGATCCTCTCCAATTTTGGATGTGGTAGCCTCGTGTTCTATTTTAGCGGATGAATTTTTACTTTCGATATAAGGAAAAGTATGTGCCCCGCAGTTATTTCCCATCAATAAGGAATCACATTGCGAAAAATTACGAGCGTTATCCGCATTAGCACTAATTCGTACCAAACCTCTATAACTGTTTTGTGATTTACCAGCCGAAATTCCTTTAGAAATAATAGTCGACTTGGTGTTTTTACCCAAGTGTACCATCTTAGTTCCTGTATCGGCTTGCTGGTGATTGTTGGTAACAGCAATCGAATAAAATTCACCTATAGAATTGTCACCTTTTAAGACTACCGAAGGATATTTCCAAGTTACAGCCGAACCGGTCTCTACTTGTGTCCAAGATATTTTAGCATTCTTCTCGCAAATTCCTCTTTTAGTCACAAAATTAAATACGCCACCTTTACCTTCTTTATTCCCTGGATACCAGTTTTGTACGGTTGAATATTTAATTTCAGCATCATCCATAGCTATCAATTCTACCACCGCAGCATGCAACTGGTTTTCATCTCTACTAGGTGCCGTACATCCTTCCAGATAAGATACATAACTGCCTTCATCGGCAATTAACAAGGTGCGTTCAAACTGACCCGTTCCTGCTTGATTGATACGGAAATAGGTTGATAATTCCATCGGACATCGAACGCCCTTAGGAATGTAACAAAACGAACCATCTGAAAACACTGCCGAATTCAAAGCAGCATAAAAATTATCCTTTTGTGGTACTACTGTCCCCAAATATTTCTGAACCAATTTCGGATATTCCCGAATCGCTTCCGATATACTCATGAATATAATGCCTTTCTCTGCTAAGGTCTTTTTAAACGTAGTCGCTACCGAAACCGAATCCACCACGATATCCATCGCTACATTATTCAATTTCTTCTGCTCATCAATAGAGATCCCCAGCTTTTTATACATCGCTAACAATTCTGGATCCACATCATCTAAAGTTTTATTTGGATCTGCCTTTTTTGGTGCCGAATAATACGATATCGCTTGAAAATCAGGTTTCTCATAACGAACATTAGCCCATTCTGGTTCTATCATTTCTTTCCAAGCTCTAAAAGCCTCAATACGCCAATCGGTCATCCATTGTGGTTCCTCCTTTTTCAAAGAGATAGCACGTACAATGTCTTCATTTAACCCAATAGGAAACGTCTCCGAATCTAAGTCGGTATAAAACCCATATTCGTATTCTTTGTTTTCGAGTTCGACTTTTAAGTCTTCTTCTGTGTATTTTGACATAGTGTTTTTCTAAAGTGAAAACGATTCTCCACAACCGCACGTTCTACTAGCATTCGGATTATTAAATACAAATCCTTTTCCATTCAATCCTCCCGAAAATTCTAAAACCGTTCCGGCTAAGTATAAAAATGATTTCTTCTCAACGGCTATCTTCACATGATTATCTTCAAAAACTTTATCGTTTTCGCCTAAAGCTTTTTCAAACTTTAATTCATAAGACAAGCCAGAACATCCGCCACTTTTTACGCCCACACGAACGTAATCGTTAGCCGCATCAAAACCGTCTTCTTGCATCATATCAATTATTTTTTTACTTGCTGTATCAGAAACTTTAATCATAGCTTATTTTGATTTTGTCTAAATAAAGAGCAAAGTTAATACAAATATCTTTTTTTCCCTCATTCATTGGCATTTTTATAACTAATCAACCCATAGAAAAAACCAATATTATCACCAAAACCTAAAAGCTTAATAGCCAACGCTACATTTCAACTTATAAATCGTTAGAATAGTTAACTTTTGGAGCATAGATATGGCATGGATATAGTATGGATATAGCATGCTAAATACTACTATAAGGAGCTTTAAATGCTGATTAAATCATCCCTTACCTAGGCGTTAACAGTAAAATCCTCTTACGCTATCCATTATTTTACTATAAATTGTATTTTTACCAAAAATGAATAGCATGAAAATATACCCCATAGAAGCTGGTAACTTCAAACTAGACGGTGGAGCCATGTTTGGTGTTGTACCCAAAAGTATTTGGAATAAAACCAACCCTGCTGATGAAAATAACCTTATTGATATTGCGGCACGTTGCCTTCTAATTGAAGACGGCAGCCGACTTGTTCTAATAGATACTGGTATGGGCAATAAACAATCCGATAAATTCTTTAGTTATTACTCGCTTTGGGGCACTCATTCCTTGGATGGATCACTTGCCAAAAACGGTTTCCATCGCGATGATATCACAGATGTATTCATGTCACACCTGCATTTTGATCATTGCGGCGGAAGCGTAAATTGGAATGCCGACAAAACAGGCTACGAAGTAGCCTTCAAAAACGCCAAATTCTGGACCAATGATAACCATTGGGATTGGGCTACTAAGCCGAATGCCAGAGAAAAAGCTTCTTTCCTATCCGAAAACATAATTCCTATGCAAGAGAGCGGCCAAATCCACTTCATTCAAAGACCAGAAGGAGATTATTTATCGCATTCTGAATTAGACTTTGGCATCTTCTTTGTCGACGGACATACCGAAAAAATGATGTTGCCCCATATTCAATACCAAGACAAAACCATTGTGTTTTGTGCCGACTTAATTCCAACAGCAGGTCATTTACCCCTGCCCTACGTAATGGGATACGATACCCGCCCCCTATTAACACTTCCAGAAAAAGCTAAGTTTCTCCAAAAAGCAGCTGAAAACAATTACTACTTGTGGCTAGAACACGATGCCCATAACCAAATCATAACCGTAGAAAATACAGAGAAAGGAATTCGATTAAAAGAAATATTCCGTTGTGAAGATATCTTAACGTAGTGTTAATCATTTCAATCCCTTATATAAAACCAATTATTTTTATACCCTTTACTAAAAAACAATTACAAATGAAATTGATTAAAATAGCTGTATTATCCTTGTTCTCTTTAACAATGACAGCCCAAACAGCCGATAAGTCATTTACTAAAAAAGCACCGCTTACCGAAAATGAATTGCAACGCTGGAGCCACTTAGATCTTATCAAAGATTCTATTCCCGGAATGAGCGTTGATAAAGCTTACGCCGAACTATTAAAAAATAAAAAAGGAACGAAAGTTATCGTTGGAGTAATAGACTCCGGAGTAGATATCGATCACAACGATCTGAAATCCGTAATTTGGACCAACAAGAAAGAAATTCCAGGTAACGGTATTGATGATGATAAAAACGGGTACATAGATGATATCCACGGTTGGAACTTCTTAGGTGAGTCCAATAATGAGAACCTAGAATTAGTGCGCATTATTAAAAAAGGCGACGATGGTTCTGAGGCCTACAAGTCCGCACTAGAAGACTACGATAAAAAAAACGACAAAATGCTTAAAGAAAAGTTTCAAGTTGACTTTATCGTTGCAGCCGACAAAAATGTTCGTGAATACTTAAAAAAAGACGATTACACGGCCGAAGATGTGACCGGCATCAACACCACTGATAAAAAAATATACCAAAGTAAAATGGTTATATTGTCCATGATTGAACAAGCTGGTGAGGGTTTCCGCGATGAAATAAACGAGTATAAAGAATACGTTTACGACCAAGCAAATTACAACTTGAATAAAGAATTTGATGGAAGAAAACCTGTTGGTGATAATCCAGAGGACCTTAAAGATAAAAAATACGGCAATAATGTAGTTTATTCTAAAGACCGTAAAGACTCCTTACACGGTACCCACGTTGCTGGTATAATCGCTCAATTAAGAGGAAATGGTCTTGGTGGTGACGGAGTAGCGAGCAATGTGGAAATCCTTCCCGTTAGAGCAGTCCCAAATGGAGACGAATATGATAAAGACATCGCTTTAGCAATTCGTTATGCGGTTGATAATGGTGCTAAAGTAATCAATGGAAGTTTCGGTAAAGATTATTCTCCTCATAAAGAATGGGTATGGGATGCTATTAAATACGCCGAAAGTAAAGATGTATTGCTAGTATTTGCGGCAGGTAATGACGGTAAAGATATCGATGTGGAACCAAGCTTCCCGGCTGATACTAAAGACAAAAAAAATGAAATCGCCAAAAACGTCTTAACCATTGGTGCTTTAGACAACGTTTATGGTGAAAATATGATAGCCGATTTTTCTAATTATGGCCAAAAAAACGTCGACATCTTCTCTCCAGGAGTAAAAATATATGCTACCATTCCTGATAATAAGTTTAAATACGAGCAAGGTACCTCAATGGCCTCTCCTAATGCGGCTGGTGTAGCGGCTCTAATTCGTTCGTACTATCCTAATTTGAAAGCAGCACAGGTTAAACAAATCATCATGCAATCAGGTACAGCGATCAATTTTGATGTTGCAGTTGGTAAAGATGCCGAAAAAATGCCGTTCTCAAAAACGTGTGTATCAGGAAAAATTATCAATGCCTACAATGCGTTAAAAATGGCTGATAAACTTTCTCAAAAGACTAAAAAGAGTCCTAAATTATAATCCAAATCAGGAAGGTTCGCCTTCCTTTTTTTATTATGTAGTATATGAAAAACTACCTTTTATACAGCCTAATAGCCCTAAGTACTTCGAGTGCATTTGCACAATCAAGTAGCTATTGGCAACAACACGTGGATTACAAAATGAATGTAACCATGAATACCAAAAACTATCAATACAAAGGCAATCAAGAATTGGTTTACACCAATAACTCTCCTGATACTTTGCGTCGTGTGTTTTACCATCTCTATAATAATGCTTTCCAGCCGGGAAGTGAGATGGATGCTCGCTTGCAAAGCATAGCAGATCCCGATAGCCGTATGGTCAACAAAATCAAAAACGCGGAAGGCAAAGAAGTCAAAGAAAGCCGTATAGCCATATTAAAACCAAATGAAATTGGGTATTTGAAAATATCCAACTTCAAACAAGACGGTTTTGCTGCCAATGCTAAAGAAGTGGGGACCGTATTAGAGGTTGATTTGAACCAACCCCTACTCCCGGGAAAAGCTACCGTGCTTACCCTTGATTTTGATGGGCAAGTACCCGTGCAAATTCGTCGCTCTGGACGCAACAACAAAGAGGGTGTAGAGTTGTCTATGGCACAATGGTATCCTAAAATAGCCGAGTTTGATTTTGAAGGTTGGCATGCGGACCCATACATAGCTCGTGAATTCCATGGTGTTTGGGGTGATTTTGATGTCAACATTACCATTGACAAAGACTATACCTTAGGAGGTAGTGGTTACCTTCAAAACAAAAATGAAATTGGACATGGGTATGAAGACAACGGTGTAGTTGTTTCGCTTCCTAAAAAACAAAAAATACTGACCTGGCATTTTATCGCACCCAACGTACACGACTTTACTTGGGCTGCCGATAAAAACTACCTACATGATGTAGTGCCAACTTCATTTGGAACTACTCTACATTTTCTATATAAAAACAACCCTGATATTACAGAAAATTGGAAATATGCCGAACCTAAAACGGTTCAATTAATGCAGTATTACAACACCATCATTGGTAAATACCCTTATGATCAATACTCCGTTATTCAAGGTGGTGATGGCGGTATGGAATATGCCATGTGTACCCTAATTTTGGGTGAAGGTAAAAAAGACGGTTTAGTGGGATTAATTGCCCACGAAATGGGTCATTCCTGGTTTCAACACGTATTAGCCTCAAACGAAAGTAAAAACTTCTGGATGGATGAAGGATTCACTTCTTTCCTAGAAGATTCGGGCATGAACGAACTAGCCGTTAAAAAAGCGGATAATCCATATGAAGGAGCCTATAAAAGCTATTTGATGATGGTTAATTCGGGCAAAGAACAACCGATGTCAACTCATGCGGACCGCTTTGATTATAACCAAATCTACAGTATTAGTGCCTATAGCAAAGGGGAATTGTTCTTGAGTCAACTCATTTACTTACTAGGGAGAGAAAACCTAATGAAAACGCTCAAACGCTATTATGCTGAATATAAATTCAAACACCCAACTCCAAATGACATTATTAGGACTGCCGAACGAGTATCGGGGGCTAATTTAGGATGGTATCTAACCGACTGGACCCAAACCGCCAACACGATTGATTACAGTATTAAAAGTGTAGAAAGCGCTACTGATGGCGTCCAAAGAACAGGGATAACTTTAGAAAGAATTGGAAGAACCCCAATGCCAATGGACATCTTGGTAGAATATACTGATGGTACCCAAGAAAGTTTCTACATCCCGTTACGGATGATGAGTTATGCAAAAGATAACCCAACGCCGGGTATAAAAAGAACGGCTTTACCCGATTGGGCCTGGGCTTATCCAACCTATTTTTTTGAACTCCCAAAAGCTAAAGCTGAAATAAAAAAAATAACACTAGACCCTAGTGGATTCTTAGCTGATGCCAAAAGAGATAACAATGTTTTTGAAACAAAATAAAGAAAAAGGCAATCGAATAGGTTGCCCTTTTTATTTGGAATAGAATTTGTAGTTTTACAACAAATATTATGCATTATGAAGCACCTTAAAATATTATTTCTTTTGCTTGCTATAGGATTTGGTATTCAAAACAACTATGGGCAACCCATCCGATTTAAAACCAGTAGTGTAAGTTATACGGATAAAAAAACAGATGGTACCTGGAACGAATGGTCAGATTTTATAACTGCCAATGTAATTGTAACGCTAGATGCAAAGAAAGATTTAATAACCGTAAACTCTGCAGAAGTTCAAGCCTTCAAAATTAAAGCTTACGGAGAAATAGAAGATAATGAAGAAGTAAACATAGTCCCTTTTGAATGTGTTGACAATAAGTTTTCGAAATGCAAAATATTCATTATCACCAAGAAAAAAGAAAATAACCGTATGCAAATCTATATCAATTACAATGAAGTAAAATTTGTTTACAACATCTACAATGATAAATAATACATGGATAATTCCTATCCTACAGCTGAAAAACTCAAAAGCAAAAAAATAATCGATCTATTGTTTACCGAAGGAAAATCAGTAAGCAAGTATCCTTTGCGTTTGGTCTATTTCCCTTTTGATTATGAAGATAAAGTGCCGCTAAAGATGGGAGTGTCTGTATCAAAAAAGTATTTTAAACTAGCGGTTGACCGAAATTATTACAAAAGGGTACTAAGGGAATGCTACCGATTGAATAAATCCATTTTAATCGAGAATTTAGACGATAAATATTGCTGTATGTTTTTCTATCAAACTAAAGAGAAACTCTCTTATGCCGAAATCAACGAAAAAACGGTGCTTCTGTTCGAAAAATTTATTAAAATATTACAAGAAGAAAAAAATGTTAACTGATGGTCTAATATTACTCGTTTGCAGTAAATTAGTCAACGCTATAACTTGTTAAATAAAAAGAGCTATGTTCTCCAAGATAAAAAAAAGATATTATATCGCCTTCCTATTAAGTGTATTTCTCTTTGTGGGTGTAAGTTTTAAAGACGATTTATTCGAAATTTCTAAACAAATAGAAATCTTTACAACAGTATACAAGACCATCAATCAAAATTATGTTGAAGAAACTAATCCGTCCGAGTTGATGGATAAAGCCATTAAAAGCATGCTGGCCGATTTAGATCCTTACACCAACTACTTCAACGAACAAGATGTAATCAAGTTCAAGATAAATAATACGGGTGAATATACGGGTATTGGTGCTTTAATCACTAGAAAAGAAGATAAACTAATCATCAAAGAACCCTATAAAGGCTATCCTGCAGATAAGGCTGGTTTGAAAGCAGGCGATGAAATTATTCAAATAGGTGATGTTCGTTTAACAGATTTTAAAGACGATGCTTCCCAATTAATGAAAGGAGCTAAGAATACTAAAATTGACATCAAGTATTTACGCCAAGGTAAGCCCATGTCGACGCAATTAATCTTAGATGAAGTGGATGTAAAAGCAGTACCTTTTTATGGTAAAATTGATGATAAAACTGGTTACATAGTATTGTCACAATTCAATGCCAAAGCTTCCTCAGAAACAAAAGAGGCACTTGAAAAACTTAAAGAACAAGGCGCTACCCAAATTGTCCTAGATTTAAGAGGCAATCCCGGAGGTTTGTTGAATGAAGCGGTAAATATTTGCGGCTTATTTGTCCCAAAAGGAGAAACAATAGTAACCACTAAATCCAAAAATTCCAAATTCAATAATACTAATAAAACATCTCGTGAACCTATAGATACCGAAATTCCGTTGACTATTATTGTTGATGGTAAGAGTGCTTCGGCATCAGAAATTGTATCTGGAGCTTTGCAGGATTTAGATCGTGCCGTAATCATTGGAAGTAGAAGTTATGGAAAAGGATTAGTTCAAAGACCTTTTGACATGGTCTATAATACGCAAGTAAAAGTAACCATTGCCAAATATTACACTCCTTCTGGCCGATGTATACAAGCATTGGATTATGCGCACAAAGATGCTAGCGGAAAAGCCATTCGTACGGATGCTAAAAACTATAATGCCTTTAAAACTAAAAAAGGAAGAACTGTTTATGATGGAGGTGGAATACTTCCTGATGTAGTTTTAGAAAACACTAAAACTAGCGCTATTGCTGAGGCTTTAGAGAAAAACGATGCTATTTTCAATTATGCCACACACTACTACTACAAAAACCCCAACTTCGGCGAAAAAATACCTAGCATAACTGATGCAGACCTAGCCGACTTTAAAGCTTTTATTAAAAAAGAAAAGATAGCCTTTAATACGGAGACCGAAATTGCCTTAAAAAACACTTTAGAAAAAGCTAAAAAAGAGAATGTTGATGATGCCATTACTTCTGAATACCAGCAGTTACTTGCTGCTTTAGAAAAAAGTGAAGAAACTTTAATTGATAAAAACAAAACTGAAATAAAAAATTTACTTTTGGACGAAATTATCAAACGCTATCAGTATAAAGAAGGTTTGTATCAATACTACATTAAAAACAACTTCGAAATTAAAAAAGCAGTTGAAATAATGAATGATAAGCCTGGTTATAATAAGATTTTAAAAATATAATATGAAGTTCTTAAAATATCTGCCATTACTATTTTTCTGTTTCCTACAAGCACAAGAAGAAGTTGTTCATTCTGTATATTTTGAATTTGATAAGTTTGCCTTGAATGAGAAACAAGTCAATGAAGCCATTGATTTTATTAAAAAGACCGATTCCACAAGAATAGAATCTATACAAATTTATGGCTACACTGATGACATAGGTAAAGATGCCTACAACTATAAGCTATCTACTAAGCGTGCTGCCGCTATTCAAGCTAAGTTTATTGAAAATGGTATTAAAAGTAAAATCATTGTAACTATAGAAGGTAAAGGAAGAATATTAATTGATGATGATATAGTAGAAAACCTTCCTGAAAAACGTTCTAAAAACCGCCGGGTTGATGTGGTGTTGAATTTGAAGCCTTTACCTAAAATCGAGATACCAGGGTTCTTTAATACGATTCAAAAACATCATATAGTGGGCGACCATATCTATCTTGATAATGTTTTATTTGAACGAGGTAGTAGTAAACTAACCTTTAAAACAAAGACGGAACTTGATAAAATTGCAAGATTGTTGGTGAAATATAAAAATCTTCAATTTGAAATACAAGGCCACGTATGTTGTACTCCTCCGTATCAAAAAGAAGCGATTGATATGGATACCAAAAAACGTCAGTTATCCACTAATCGAGCGCAATCGGTTTATAAATATTTAATCTTCAAAAAGATTGCAAAGGAACGTATGACTTTTAAAGGTTATGGTAATACAGTCCCTCTTGGAAAGGGATCTGAGTATGACCGTAGAGTAGAATTGGTTATTTCAAAAATATAATTATTGTCGTTTCATTTCAATATGCGGAATGTCATCTTCTAGGTACATTTCACTAGTTTGTATGAATCCATGGCTTTCATAGAAACCTTTTAAATACAACTGAGCCGAAATTGTAATATTGGTTTCATTGTATTGTAACCTTATGTGTTTTATAGCTTCATGCATTAGTTGATGTCCAAGTTGTTTTGCTCGATGACTTGGCTTGACTACTACCCTTCCAATAGAAGCTTGAATGAAATAATCATTGGGTTTGAATAACCGCGCATAAGCAACGATTTGGTCGTTTTCTAATCCGATTAAGTGCAATGCTTTCCCGTCCTTTCCGTCAATGTCTTGATAAACGCAATTTTGCTCCACCACAAAGACCTCGCTGCGCAATTGCAGCAAATCGTATGTCTCTACCGCAGAAAGTGTCTCAAATCGTCTTATTTTCCATTCTAAGCTCATACTTTTATTTTTTGATTTGTATTGATTTAATAATTGCTTCTAATTCGAACATTAAATCTCTTTTCTCTTTAGAGGGCGCATAACAAAATCCTTCTAACACTAGGATTCGTTTATGGGCTCGATCAAAAAGACAGTAATTTATAAAAGGGCCAGACATGAAATCATTTTTCATTTGCCAAGTCCCTTTGGTTTCGTAGGCTTTATTTCCTGCCAAAGTAGTTTTAGAAAAATAAGGTGAATAGGCTTCTTCTGTTACCATAATCGTCCCTTTATCGGAACCGTGTATGTAGCGTTGGCCTATAGAGTCTCTAATGTGTATAATATCATTAACAGCGTATTTTGGTGTAATGCTTTTCCAAGGGATTTCATAGATGATAATGCTCGTATTGCCTCCTGTTATTTCGCTTTTAAGCCAAATGAAATTGCGACGACGCATTACATAATCGTATTTCTTTGGAACCACTATTTCAATTCCGAACTTTTTTTTAATCTTTTTAATGTTTAGAAGAGAATCCTTTAATGTTTTTTGTTCTTGAGCAATTTCGGTATTACGCATTTTCTTTATTATTTCTGGAGTATGTTTTTCTAACAACTCTAAGATTTCGAAAGCGGTTCTTCCAGAAATATGTATAGCATTTTGAGGGGAGGCAAATTCATTCTCTTTTATTTCGAATTTGTTCTCTATATCTTTTTTGATAATGATAATGTTACGGCTATCGGTAGAGTAGCCTTCGAAAAGTTTTACGGGGTATTGATTGATACTAAATAGTGGTTCTTCTTGGGGAAGTCCGAGGACAGGGGAAGCAAATTTATTTCGGATACTGTCACCAACTTCACCACTCCAAAGTTGGTCATCAATGATTACAGAAATGGTATTTATGGCGGCGGCGGACTCGTCGGGGAATTTATCGTTTTTAAATGAGCAAGAGCACATTACGCACGACAGGAAAAGCCATAAAAAAAGGGTTTTATTCATAACTGAAATAAAACCCAAATTTATATAAGATTTTTGGATTAACCGTTAATTTTTAACTTCATACCCGGTTTTAAACTTTCATTTTTAATACCATTCCATTTTTTGATATCGGAAATCGTAACCCCTGGGTATTTTTTTGCAATACTGAAAAGAGAGTCCCCTTTTTTCACATAATACAATTTCACTTCATCTCTTTGGTTGGCCACTAAACTCTCTTTTTTGGAAGGTTTAGGCTCGTTGAGGGCCACTTCTTTTTTAGAAACAATTATGGATGTTCCTACCTTAATGTTATTATCGGTAAGGTTGTTCCATTCTTTTAGATCGTCGATTGCAGCATTGTATTTTTTAGCAATACTTCCGATGTTGTCCCCTTTTTTTACTTTGTATTCAACAATTTTGGTTTCTGTTTTTGAGGCATCTTCTTTGTCACTTTGGTCATTATTAGCTAATGCTAATTTTGAGCCTAGCTGAACATTCATATCTTCAAGGTTGTTCCATTTTTTTAAATCTTCTAAACTAACATTGAATTTTTTAGCGATGCTGAATAAGTTATCTCCTTTTTGAACTTGGTAGTAATCATCAGGGTTTTGCGCAGCGTTTGTATCGGTCTCATTAGAGGCTAAGCTGGTTTCTGTTTTAGGATCAAGTTGTTGTTTTCCTTTAACTTCCTTTCTAACAACAGTAACTACTTTTTTGTTTTTAATGATTTTTAAACTTGCTCCTGAGGCAATATTATTGCCTTTGATGTGGTTCCATTTTTTAACTTCGGCTACTGAAACTCCGTATTTATCGGAGATTTCACCGAGGTTGTCTCCTTTTTTAACTTTGTGGTATTTGACCACGTCTTTGTACGAAATGACTTTTTCTTCTTTGAAGACTTTAGTAGTATTGGCCGCTAGAGCAGACGACTCTTTCACTGCAATAGTATCTGGTTTAACTACTTTTTTATCTTTTACAGCTATGGCCTCAATAGAATAAATCTTTAATTTCTTTCCTACCGGTGCTTTACTGCTTCTTAAGTGATTCCATTTTTTTAAGTCGGACATTGCTACTCCGTATTTATTGGAGATTTCACTTAGACTGTCACCACGTCTTACTCGGTGGAATTTTACTTTGGTTTTAGTCGTGCTAAGAGAGTCTCTTGAGGCTAACATACTTTCGTATGGTCTTTCTCTTCTACTTTCTTCGTATTGAACGTAAGCGTATATTTTATCTTCATTAGAAGTAAATACGGCTACTTTATCAATTGGTAATCTTAAGTAATGATCTTCACCTGTAATGAAAGGAACTACTTCTCTTTTATAGGATGGGTTTAAGAACTGTAATTCGGCAACAGGTACATCAAGCAATTGAGACAATTGTTTGAATGTCATCGTGTTTTTAATCATTATCGTATCGGTAGCGAAATGATTGGCTATGGCTCTATCTGGCTTTATACCATGTTCTTTGTGGTATTCAAAAATATACATGGTTGCCAAGAAGGCTGGTAAATATCCTTGTGTTTCTTTGGGTAAGTATTTTCTAATGTTCCAGTAGTTTTGTTTTCCACCAGAGCGTCTGATTGCTTTGGCTACATTTCCGGGTCCGGAGTTGTAAGAGGCTAGTACTAAATCCCAATCACCAAAGATATTATACATGTTGGTCATGTATTGGGTAGCGGCATTACTAGCTTTTAGCGGGTCGTTTCGATCGTCAACGTAGGTATTGATATTTAGGTTGTATTGTTTCCCTGTTTGGTACATGAACTGCCATAGACCTGTGGCTCCTACACGGGATACTGCTCTTGGATTTAAGGCTGATTCAACTACTGCCAAATATTTAATCTCTAGCGGTATATTTTGAGATGCTAAAGACTCTTCGAACATTGGGAAATAGAACTGCGAAATTCCCATTAGGCGTTCAAATGATTTCTTTCTGTATTTTAAGAAGGATTTGATAACGTTTTCTAACCCTTGGTTGTACTCGATATTGAATGGCGATTTCTCGTCCATTTTCTTAAGTCGTTCTTTTAGTAGGGCGGTAGGTAATTCATAATCAACCTTTTCATCAACGTTGATGTTTTTGATGTCTAGTGTTAGTTCGTTATAAAGATCTAAACTAGCCAATTCTTTCATCCATAAGCTGTCGATACAAGAAGCGATATTGTCATGAACAAAGGTAGCTTTGATGGAATCTAGTACCTGTTTATTTGTTAAATCTTTTTTAAACGGAGCAATACTAAGGTCGTCTTGGGCAAAAATTGCCGTTGAAGCCAATAATAGTGCTAGCGTTGTTATTTTTTTAATATTCATATACTGTGGTATAAATGTATTTATCAACTTTATGGGGTGTAAACCCTGCTTATTTACAACGTAAATACTTGTATTTTATTGTATTACTTTAACAATTAATCTAAAATAGCGGCGATACCTGGCAAGGTTCTTCCTTCTAACATTTCTAACATGGCGCCCCCGCCTGTAGAAACGTAACTCATTTTATCTTCTAGGCCAAATTGCTTTACTGCTGCTACCGAATCGCCTCCACCTACTAGAGAGAAAGCGCCATTTTCTGTAGCTTCGGCTATATAATTTCCTAAGGTTATGGTGCCATTAGCAAAGGATTCCATTTCAAAAACCCCTAGGGGTCCATTCCAAAGTATCGTTTTGGAAGCCATGATTACTTCCTTGAAATTTTCTAAGGATTTAGGTCCGGCGTCTAGTCCCTGCCAACCGTCCGGGATTTGACGAACGTCGACGATTTGAGTATTAGCATCATTTGCGAAAGCATCGGCTGCTACTACGTCCACTGGGATGTGGATGTGTACATTTTTTTGTTTGGCTAAGTGCAAGATTTCAAGTGCAAGTTCTTGCTTATCGTCTTCGCAGATAGAATCTCCAACGTTACCTCCTAAGGCTTTAATGAATGTAAAAGTCATTCCTCCTCCTATAATCATGTGGTCTACTTTATCTAGAATGTTTTCGATCACTGTGATTTTGGAAGAAACTTTAGAACCTCCTAATATTGCGGTAACTGGTTTAACAGAATTGTTTAGTACGCGATTTAAGCTTTCAATTTCTTTGGCTAAAAGAAGTCCGAAACATTTTTGTTCTGGGAAAAACTGCGCAATTATGGTTGTTGAAGCGTGTGCTCTGTGCGCGGTACCGAAAGCATCGTTTACATAGATATCGCCTAATGAGGCTAATTCTTTAGCAAAAGCTACATCGCCCGCTTCTTCTTCTTTGTAGAATCTAAGGTTTTCAAGGAGTAAAACTTCTCCTGGTTTAAGGATTTTAGCTGCATTTTGGGCAACATCTCCAATACAATCCGTAGCAAATTGAACGTTTACCCCGATGATTTCGGTGCATTTTGCAACAATATGGCGTAATGAAAACTGATCTTCTTTTCCTTTGGGTCTCCCTAAATGTGACATTAGAATAACACTACCTCCCTCGGCTAAAATAGCATCAATGGTGGGCTTTGCGGCTTCAATTCTGGTTGCATCGATAACGTTAAAATGCTCATCAAGAGGCACATTGAAATCGACACGAATGATTGCTTTTTTGGCATTGAAATTAAAATCCTTAAATGTTTTCATAGGGTGATAATGTAGGTTTAATTTAGTGCAAAGATAGTAAAAATTAATTTTATCGGTCTTTTTTGGGTTTTTATCGATGTTTTTTAAGAAAACCTTAAGGTATATACCATTACTAATCAGCGGATTAGTTTGTTTGTTTAGTAGACCTTTGAAAGGTTTAGTGAAGTATTATACCTTTTAGAAAAGGTTAAAAGCACCAATGGAAATCATTTTGTTCACTACTAAGCACAGGGTTAAATCACCTACTAATAATTACGTGTTTTATTAAGATACCATGCTATATCCATGCTATATCCATGCTATATCTAAGAATAAAATACTAATAAAAGTATTGGAATATAGGGTTGATTCTAGGTGTTTCCTTTAGGTGAAAAATTCTGTTATATTTGCTGTATGCAGTTTTCAGATTTACTTGGACAAGATTATATTAAAAACCATTTGGTTAGCAGTGCCTTAGCGGGGCGTATTCCGCATGCGCAATTGTTTGTTGGCCCTGAAGGGAGTGGCACCTTGGCCACGGCTGTTGCTTATGCGCAGTTTATTTTGTGTCAGAATGTAGGCAAAGAAAACCAGGGAGGGAATGAAAGTTGTAATTTAAAATTTGGCACCTTAACCCATCCTGATTTGCATTTTGTTTATCCGAATGTTGCAAATGAAGACGTTAAAACAAAACCAAAGAGTGGGGATTTTATAGCAGAATGGCGTGATTTTGTTTTGGGGAATCCGTATGGAAGTTTGTTTGATTGGCATAAACATTTGGGGGTTCAAAACAAGCAGGGGATGATTCGGGTGGAAGATGCACAGGATATTTTGAAGGCTTTGGCTTTGAAATCGTATGAAGGTGGTTATAAGATTATGATTGTTTGGATGGTTGAAAAAATGAATATTGAAGCTTCCAACAAGCTCTTGAAATTATTGGAAGAACCGCCTGAGAAAACGCTATTTATTTTGATTACTGAGAATGAAGAGGATATTATACAAACGATTCGTTCCCGGTGTCAAGTATTGCATTTTGGGGCATTGCCTGAGTATGAAATTGCAAAAGCATTGAAAGAAAAGTATTTTTTAGACGAAGCTTCGGCCCAAAAAGTGGCCCATCATGCGCAGGGAAATTATAATAAGGCATTGCATATCTTGAATAATAATGATGGAGATTTACCCTTTGAAAAGTGGTTTGTAGAATGGGTTAGAGCTGCTTTTAGAGCTAAGGGCAATGCTGCGGCGATACAAGACTTGATTAGTTGGAGTGAAGAGATTGCCGGCTTGGGTAGGGAAGGGCAGAAGCAGTTTTTAAATTATTGCATTGTACTCTTTCGTCAGGCTATGTTGTTGAATTACCAAGCTAATTCATTGGTATACATGGAGCCTACTGTGGACAAATTTAGTTTGGAAAAATTTGCTCCTTTTGTCAATGGTTCCAACATACAGGAGATATTTAAGGAGTTATCGGACGCCATTTATCATATAGAACGGAATGGAAATCCTAAAATAATAATTACCGATTTATCGATTAAATTGACTCGATTAATCCATAAAAACGATTAGATTATGAATAATACCGCATCCTTACTAGTATTGCTTTTTTTGGCTGTTACTTATGTACAATCGGCCCATGATAAATTATTTGGTTGGAAGGAAAATGTGAGTTGGTTGCAATCTCATTTTGCTAAAACAATATTAAAAGATTATGTTCCCATTTCATTGGTGATTTTAGTTGCTTTGGAACTGATTACCAGTGTTTTAACACTTGCAGGCTGTGTTGAATTGTTGATTACTGGTGGAAAGACCTATGGGCTATATGGATCCGTATTTTCTTGTATCTGTTTGCTTTTAATGTTGGTGGGTCAACGTTTGGCCAAAGATTACGAAGGTGCTAAAACCATTGCTATATACTATGTTCCATCGGTATTGGCTGTTTGGTGGTTAAGTTAATACCAGATAAACTAAAAGATATAAAAAAAGCCTCGATTGACTCGAGGCTTTTTTTGTAGGTTATAACAACTGGATTATTTCTTATCCGCTGTAGGCTCTTCCTTTTTATCGGCTGCTTTGTATTTATCGTTTACTAGTTTAATTACCTCTTTAGTAATATCATAATTGTCTTTTGCATATAAAATGGATTGCGCATCACCTGTTCCGTAGATGTAATCGTACCCTTTATCTTTACCGTAATCTTTGATGATTTTTTTGTATGTTTTCACTAACGAGTCCATTTCTACGCCACTTTCTTGTTGTAATTGTTGGAGCATGGCTTGTTGTGCATAGTTTAATTTTTGTTCTCTATCTTGTAATTCCGCTCCTTTTTGTTGGGCCCAAGCTTGCCCATTTTTCATGGCATTTTCTTTAAATCCGGCCGCTTCTTGTTTGAAACGGTTCACTTCAGCTTCTAATTGACTTCCCATTACTTTGGATTTGTCTTTATATTTAGCTTCAATGTCTTTTGCTTCGGTGGATTCTTCCATTAATTTGGCCGTATCGATATAGGCAGTTTTAAATTCTTTGGAAGTAGTGCTTGTTTTGTTGCAAGCTAAAGCAGTAATTGCGACTGCTAGAATGAGGATTGTTTTTTTACACATGATTCTAAAATTGTTATTTTGGGTATTATTGAAACTTTTAATTAATAAAAAATCACTAAATGATTGTTTTTTCCAAAAGTATAAAAATAAAGTGCCTTAACGAGAACTTTTATTCATATAACTAATAATTATTGGTTAAGATTTAATAATAGTAAATAATTATTAGATTTCGCTTCAAATAAAGGCTTTAGCGCCTGTTTTGATTTAAAAGCAACAACTATTATGCCTGGGTTTATTTAAACGAAACCTCGTTGTTTTAAAAGGTTTTTAACTGTTTTTGATGACATAAATATGCGAGGAATACTCTTTTGTTTTGTTTCCGTTAAGATTTGACTTCCACCCCACGAAAAAGGCCCTAACGAAATTCATTCGGCCACTTTTATATTTTTCAGAAAGGAGGCTAACATAAAAGCTGTCGAATTTCATCGGTAAAACTTGTACTAATTGGAGTTGGAATTCCCCCACTAACTTTTGTATACTGTTTTTGGAGAAGTGCCAAAGGTGCCTTGGAGTATCATAGGCTGCCCAATATTTTCCATAATATTCAGCATCAAACGATTTAAAATTGGGAACCGCGATAATTATGGTTCCGTCAGGTTTTATTATCCTTTTTAGTTCGGATAAGTATTCCTCTAAGTTTGGCACATGTTCTAGTACGTGCCACATAGTAATAACGTCAAAAGAATTATCTTGTAAATCACTCAGGTCGTTTGCGAACGATACTCCCTTACTTAGAGCAATTGCTTTAGCTTTTGGACTAGGTTCGATCCCTTTTGTTTGCCAACCGTCTTTTTGGGCCACTACTAAAAAATCACCTGTCCCAGCGCCAATATCGAGTAGGGCTCCTTTTGCACTTTGGGAATTGATTAATTTAACTTTGTTTTTAAGTGCCCTACTTTTGACAGCCTGGTACATTTTTTCAAACAAGGAGCGTTTTCCATCAGTATGTGAAATATAATCTGCACTTTCATAATAGCTTGGCAACAGTTCTGGACTAGGTTTAGGAAACGTGAGTAACATGTCGTATTCAGGATTATGGTGTAATTCGAATACTTCATTAGAAACCGAATAATCTTTTACTTTTTTAAAAAAAATGTTGTTTTGAAAAATCATATAAAGGCAGTATTGATAAGGCTTGACAAACTTAGTTTCACGTGGAACACCAAGAGTAAGGAATTAGGATATTGGATTAATTATTCATTATAAAGTATGATGGCTGATACATTATCTTCCCATATAAATTAATAAAACGGATATGTCTGATGGTGAAACACCGCTAATTCTAGAAGCTTGCGAAATGGTTACTGGTCGAATAGCGCTCAATTTTTGTTTGGCTTCTATAGACATGGACTTAATTTTAAGGTAATCGAAATTATCCGGAATTTTAATATCCTCTAAACGGATTAGTTTTTCGGCATTATTTCTTTCTTTTTCAATATAACCAGAATATTTGACTTGGATTTCCGCTTGTTCGATAATTTCTTTATCTAAATCGTTTTCTTTTATATAGTCCTGTACTTTTTCAAATTTAAGAATATCTTCTAATTCAATTTGAGGTCGTGAGAACACTTTAAACATTTTATCGGATTGCAACATAGGGGTGCTTTCTTTTTCAACAAGTATAGGATTTGCTTCTTCTTGTGTTACACTAGTTTCTTTAAAGAAAGTAACCATTTTATCACTTTGATTAAACTTGTGCTCCATTCGTATTAACCTTTTTTCAGAAGCTAATCCGATTTCGAATGATTTGGCGGTTAAACGGAAATCGGCATTATCTTGACGCAACAAAGTTCTGTACTCTGCACGAGAGGTAAACATACGATAAGGCTCTTCTGTACCTTTGGTAATTAAGTCATCTATTAAGACTCCTATATAAGCTTCGTCTCTCCGTAAGATCAATGGAGCTTGCTCTTTTACTTTTAGAGCAGCGTTTATACCAGCCATTAATCCTTGTGATGCTGCTTCTTCATACCCTGTAGTTCCATTGATTTGACCTGCAAAATACAATCCTTCGACTAATTTAGTTTCCAATGTGTGTTTTAACTGCGTAGGAGGGAAGTAGTCGTATTCTATGGCATACCCAGGTCGGAAGAATTTAACCTTCTCAAAACCTTCGACGGAACGCAATGCTTTAAACTGAATGTCTTCGGGTAAAGAAGTTGAAAAACCGTTTACATACACTTCCACGGTATCCCATCCTTCTGGTTCTACAAATAACTGATGACGTTCCTTGTCGGCAAACCTGTTAATTTTATCTTCAATAGAAGGACAATAGCGAGGACCAATACTTTTGATACGTCCATTAAACATTGGGGAGCGATCAAAACCTTCCCTAAGTATATTGTGCACCTCATTTGAAGTATAAGTCATGTGACACGATTTTTGGCGTGCCAATGGTTTAGTTTCATCAGAATAAGAAAACTTATCGGGATTAACATCTCCAGGTTCTTCCCGCATCTTAGAATAATCTAAGGAGCGTCCATCAACTCTAGGAGGTGTGCCTGTCTTCATGCGGCCTGCTTCAAAACCCGCCTTTATTAGATCTTCCGTAACACCATAGGCAGCACTTTCCCCGGCTCTTCCGCCGCCGAATTGTTTTTCCCCAATGTGAATCAAACCGTTTAAAAAAGTACCATTGGTTAATACAACCGTTTTAGCTTTTATTTCTATGCCGAGAGAGGTAACTACCCCTTCAATTTTGTTGTTCTTAATTAGCAGCCCTTTCACCATTTCTTGATAGAAATCAAGATTTGGTGTTCGCTCCAGCATCAAACGCCATTCTTCAGAGAAACGCATACGATCTGACTGCACACGTGGAGACCACATTGCAGGGCCTTTAGATTTGTTGAGCATTTTGAACTGTATGGCAGTTTTATCTGAAACTATCCCCGAATAACCACCCAACGCATCAATTTCACGAACAATCTGTCCTTTGGCAATTCCGCCCATAGCCGGATTACAAGACATTTGTGCAATGTTTTGCAAACTCATCGTCACCAATAACGTTGAACAGCCCATATTAGCCGAAGCCGCCGCGGCTTCACAACCGGCATGACCCGCGCCAACCACTATAGTATCGTATTTTTCTAAAAACATTAGCTATTATGTTTCACGTGGAACAATTGCATTTTTTCTTCTTCTTTAGCACGCATCAATTGCTCATCCTCTTCAGTTTTGTCTTTATAACCACAATAATGCAATACGCCGTGAACCAAAACCCTTCTAAGTTCTTCATCAAAAGTAACAGCAAAATCTAATGCGTTTTCACGAACTCTTTCAATAGAAATGAAAATATCACCGTGTAGCTCATTTCCTATGGAATAATCAAAGCTAATGATGTCTGTTAAGGTATCGTGATTAAGGTACTGTTGGTTAATCTCTACTAAATAATCGTCGTCGCAGAAGATGTAATTAATTTCACCTTCCTTTTTTGTTTCAGAATCAATTACCTTTGAAAGCCACTCTACATAATGCTCTTCTTGGTCTAAACTAAAATCGGTTTCGTAATTAAAACTAATCATTGGATTTAAAGTATTCTTGAACCTTTTGGTCAAAATTGGAGCGCAAAGGTAAACTTTGTCTATTTAATATTTCTATACTGTTTAAATATTCTTGCAGTTTAGTGGGTAATATGTTAACGTTGTTATTGAATTCCTTTTTATTGGCTTCAGACTGGCGCTTCTTATCTTCACCTTGTTGTTGAATAGCCTTTTGCAATTTTAAAAGTTCGTATTTCACATTTAAAATCTTTTGCATAGTCTCATTGTTAAAGCCCTTATTAAGTAATTGCTTTTCTATTTGTTTCATTTGATCTAACGCATTCTGACCATTTCCACCAACACCTTGTTTGTTAAGTTCTTTTTCTAATGCTTCTCTGAGCTGTTGCTGTTCTTTGTATATTTCCATAATGGCCTTTGCATCCCCTTCTCCGTCTTGCCCATTTTCTCCTTCTTTATTCCCTTGCGCATTACCATTTCCGCCACCTTGACCGCTCTTCCCGTTTTTACCTTCTTTACCACTTCCTTCTTTACCGTCTTTGCCCGACTTACCACCTTCCTTACCACCTTCCTTACCACCTTCCTTACCAGCTTCGGACTGTCCATCTTTACCGTCTTTACCTTCCCCTGGTTTGTCGCCTGGTTTATCTCCAGGCTTATCACCTTTCTTCATCCCTTTTTTCATCTTCTCCCCAAGACCTTCTTGCTTTTTAATGATATCTGGAAGTTGCATACCTCCACCATCTCCTTTGCCTGGTTTAGGTTTGCCACCCCCTTGTCCTTGCATTTGCATGGCGTTTTGCATACCATTAAGGATATCACTTAGCATATCTGCTAAACGATTAGAAGACGCTACCGCATATTGCTGATGGGAGTTCCCTTTTGGCACATTTGCATCTGCTAAGGACTCTATGGCTTTGTCAACACTATATTGCACATTCCCTATTTCTTTGGTTATGTCCTCCGCAATTTTTGGATTACGAAGCGACATAGCAAACAAGCTATCATCAACATGCTTAAATTGTTGCTTTAAGTCCTGTTGGATATTAAGGTTTTTATTGAATGATGGAGCACCTCTTTTAAGATTTTTGAATTGCTTCATTACGTCCTCTTGAGAGAATGAATACGCCAACAAGTTGTCTAGAATTTGACGTAGCATAGCCACATCTTCCTCCATTTGTTCCATGTCACCTGACTCCATTTGCTCAGCCATTTGTTGGCTCATTTGCTTCATTTTTTTAGAGGCACTTTTTTGCTTTGGCTTGGCTTTATCCTTTTGTTGCTTTTGCAGTTGCTCTTTGGCGTTCTTTAAGTCTTCGTCTATGCTCTTCTCTTTCTCTTCAGTCTTAGGCAAATCCATAGGTGCTTTAAGTTCCTTATTGTCTTTCTCTAAATCTTTAAGTTCTTCTTGAAGCTTGTCGAATTCCTTATTGATTTCCTCCTGCTTATCGGCATTATTATCTTC
>JBJONL010000022.1:0-23841 GCA_046051865.1 Bacteroidota bacterium
AAGAAAAAGTTTTTCCCTTTGAATTCCAATTTGTGTTGTTGCATAAAAAATCCGTTCAAATAGTAGCGGTTAGCACCGGTATACACGGAATTTCCGAATCCAAATTTAGATTGCCAAATCATTTCAAAGTTTTCATTTCCAAATGGTCTAAGATGCAATGAAAAATCAATCTTAGCATTTTTTACTTTATTATCAGTCAAATCTGTTTCATTATAACCTGTTCTACTCACATTTACATTTGGCAATAAATTAATAGCAGATTGAGGAATTGGAAACCCTAAGTCAACTAACTTTTGTCCCACCGCTTTAATATTAGTTGAAGCCTCATCACCATATACATTGATACCGTTATAGTTGTAATAACTTCTATCTAAGCCAACATTGTTTACCAAATCTTTATCACGGTAATCCGTAGCGTACCATTCTGTTCCTTTCATGAAGGTAAAGTTTGCTTTAGCAGCAAAGTAGTTGTCAAATTTGTGGGACACTCTAACACCGTAGTCTGCATAGTCATTCGCTCCTGCAGCTTTTTGATTCGTTTGCCCGTATTTCACATAAGCTGAAACGCCTTCGCTGTTGAATGGGTTTTTACTGTTCATGAATAGTATACCATTAAAAGCATTAGCCCCGTACAAAGCCGATGAAGCTCCTGGTAGTAGCTCAGCACTAGCCAAGTCTAATTCAGACACTCCAATTAAGTTTCCTAATACAAAGTTTAACAAAGGCGAAGAATTATCCATTCCATCAACTAATTGCATAAATCTAGTATTGGACACTGTCGCAAATCCTCTAGTATTGATCGACTTAAACGACATACTACTCGTGTTCATTTGCACCTCTTTTAGGTTTTCTAAGCCATCATAAAACGACGGAGAAGCCGTTTTTTTAAGATCCTTAACTCCAAATCTCTCAATAGTCACCGGAGATTCTTTGATGCGCTCTGGTGTACGAGAAGCTGAAACTACGATTTCCTCTAACTTAGTTTCTTCGTCAGATAATACCGCATTGATTTTTTGGTTGTTGGCTGTAACTTTTACTGTTGTTGCGCTATAGCCTACGCTTGAAACCTCTACTTCAAAGGGAGGTTTCACTGTTGTTGACAAGCTGAAGTTACCATCCCCATCTGTAATCGTCCCAGTGCTCTGTCCCATAACTTTGACATTTGCACCGGCTATGGGTTGGTTTTTGTTGTCCTTTACCGAACCTGATATTGACGTTTGCGCAAAACTTATGCTGCAAAAAAACAATGAAAGGATAAATAAATAAATTTTCATTTGGTTAAAATTTTGTTGGTTTAAGAGGCCAATGTACAAATATTTCTTTTAAATTATTAAAAAAGGAGGCTTATTTTTGTCAATACTATAATTTAAATCAAACCCCATATGACGGCACTCTTAATCGTTTTATTAAGATATTATTAACGTTTTACGCCTATTGATAAAAAAATAGTATGCACACATACAAAAAGCCTTGTTCTTTTGAATTAATCACAAAATTGTAGGCATAAAAAAAGCGAGAATAAATCTCGCTTTTTTCTCAAGTATACTATATTACTCTACGGTTACCGATTTGGCTAAATTTCTAGGTTGGTCCACGTTACAACCTCTTAAAACTGCAATATGATATGACAATAATTGCAATGGAATCGTGGTAATTAAGGGTGATAATGCATCGGAAGTTTCTGGAATTTCGATTACGTGATCGGCTAGATCTTTTACTTGCGTATCTCCTTTAGTTACTACCGCAATAATTTTACCACTTCTTGACTTTATTTCTTGGATGTTACTCACCACTTTATCATAATGCCCTTGTTTTGGCGCAATTACCACAACAGGCATCTGATCATCAATTAATGCGATAGGACCATGTTTCATTTCTGCTGCTGGATATCCTTCGGCGTGAATGTATGATATCTCTTTTAATTTCAACGCCCCTTCTAAAGCCACTGGGAAATTATATCCTCTACCCAAGTACAAACAATTCGATGCCTCTTTAAACTTTTCTGCAATTTCTTTGGCTTTGTCATTTGACTCTAACGCTTCTAACACTTTTTCCGGAATGACTTCCAACTCTTGCAAGTATCTATGGAAGTCTGACGTAGACAAAGTTCCTTTGGCCTTAGCTAAACGCAAAGCAATCATTGTTAAAACGGTAATTTGTGTTGTAAATGCTTTTGTAGACGCCACTCCAATTTCAGGACCAGCGTGTGTATAAGCCCCCGCATGTGTTTCTCTTGAAATCGAAGAACCTACCACATTACATACACCAAACACAAAGGCTCCTTTTTCTTTGGCTAATTTAATAGCCGCTAATGTGTCAGCCGTTTCACCCGATTGAGAAATTGCAATGACTACATCGGTGGAATTAATAATTGGATTTCGATATCTAAATTCTGAGGCGTACTCCACTTCTACAGGGATACGTGTAAACTCCTCAAAAACATATTCTGCTACTAAACCTGCATGCCAAGAAGTACCACAAGCCACGATTAAGATACGCTGTGCATGAAGAAACTTTTCGAGATTATCTTCGACTCCTGCCATTTGAATAATTCCTTCATTGGCATGTAACCTCCCTCTGTATGTGTCTTTAATTACATTAGGTTGCTCATATATTTCTTTCAACATGAAATGATCATACCCTCCTTTTTCAATTTGCTCTAAATTCATTTGAAGCTCTTGAATGTATGGGTCAACCAAAGAATCATCTTTAATTTTTCTTATTTTAAGAGGTTTGTGAAGTCTTATAATCGCCATTTCCTCATCTTCTAAATAGATGGCGTTAGAAGTATATTCAATAAAAGGAGAGGCATCAGAAGCTACAAAAAACTCCTCTTTACCCACCCCAATTGCCAAGGGACTTCCTAATCGTGCCACTACTATTTCGTCTGGGTTCTCTTTATCAAATACACAAATAGCATAAGCTCCTACCACTTGATTTAAAGCAACTTGAACCGCCTTACCAAGTTTTAAATTTTCCTTCTTTTTGACTTCTTCAATAAGATTTATAAGAACTTCAGTATCCGTATCAGAAGTGAATGTGTACCCTCTTTTTTGTAATTCTTTTTTTAAGGGCTCATAATTCTCAATGATTCCATTGTGTATGATTACCAGATTACCTGAGTTTGAAACGTGTGGATGTGAGTTAACATCATTTGGAACACCGTGCGTCGCCCATCTGGTGTGACCCATTCCTATTGTTGCCATCGACTCAGCAATAGACGTAGATTTTGATTCAAGGTCAGTAACCTTTCCTTTCGTTTTGCTTATACTAAGTTCCTTTCCATCATATAACATGATTCCGGCACTATCGTATCCTCTATATTCCAATCTTTTTAATCCTTTAATTACTACAGGATAAGCCTGTCTGTGTCCTATATAGCCAACAATTCCACACATAATCTTACGTTATTAATTAGGTTTGGTATAAAATATTTCAAGTTTTAATTTTTTCGCATCATCAGTAGAACTAGTGTTAGTCCCATAAAGAATAATCCCTAAAGGATTCATTACTGATAAACTAGGAGCACTTATTATGGCATCAGAGCCCGGTGTTTGTCTTTTGGAGAAGGCCGAATGATCTCCTAAAATATTTTCAGTAACCACTAATCCTAGTTTGACATTTGTAGAATCTTTACTAATAAGATTTCGAACATGATTCGTAATTCTGATTTTGTATTTAAAGGCCTTCTCATCTTTAGATTCGTTAACTACTTTACCTTCGTCATTGATAAAAATTCCGCCATAAATATATTTACTCAGTTTAGGGTAACCAGCTAAAGTAGTACCGTCTTGCGTATAATCAGCTAAAAGCTTTTTGTTTTTGACGTCATACAAATAGATACGGTTTGTAACTCTTTTGTTACTAGCCATCGCTGTCTTGTCCACATAAAAAGTTAAATTAGCCTCATTGATCAACCAATCCTGAGCCCTAATATTGTCTATTTCATCTGAAACTCCATTTGGCCCTGTCACTACATATTTTAAGTTGGTATCGCTAATAGGCAAGTTCGGATTATAAGTGGGACTTAATAAATATTTAGGGTTCGTATAACTTATGGGAAGATTGGAATTGAAATTAGGATTGGGTGCCAAGCCTTTCAAATCGGTCGCGCCAAAAACATCGATAAGCGCCATTGAGCCTGCACCTCCTTTTACATATAACCTACTAGCTTCCTGACCTGCATTATTCATTGCGGCCGTGTAATCTCCTGTACGTGTATTATCTAACAAACTTACCGTTCTACCCGTCAAATTTAATGCAAAGGATTTATTGACTCTATCATAAGTTATCGTTGTCGTTCCATCTGTATTGATTACTGTATTCTTTTTGTCTTCCTTATAGTAGAGGGTAATCTTTCCGTTGGCAAAATTCAACATGGCCATGTTCCCGGGATTACCAATACTCGTTGTTTTAAAATACAAACCTCTAAAATAATTTTTAAAAACTTCATTACTTGCCAACTTACTCGTTGGCCCATTAAGAATCAGGTCGTTAAAAACAGTTTTATTAAGATGTAAACGCATGGAAGGAACAGAACGAGGATACGTTGTTGTCACCCCATCATCACCTAAGACCATTGTTTTATGCTCTCTTTTATCAAAATAAAATTGATTATTTTCATGCTCATCTGTATCAACATTGTCGTTTAACAACAACGGCACTTTATTAGCATCAATAAGCGCATCCTGATTCGTGTAATATAGTTGCTTCGCACCAAAAGATTGGTCCGGATCAAAATCCCTTAAAAAGTAATTAGATTGATAAATGCTTAATTTAAACTTAGACCCTTCTGTACCATAAATTGAATCTAATGTATACGTATGTTTCCCTTCATCATCCGTGTCTTCTAAAGTACTGAAGTATGGAATATCAACAATAACACTATCCATCACGGGCAATGTTTGATAATCCCCTACCACCTGATTATTAAATACTGGTGCTTCGCTACTCAAAACCACTTGCGTCACAAAATTCGCATGCGTATTACCAAAAGCAGGATCTTCATAAAATCCTAATGGATTAATGGCTAAATCATTGGAAGAAATGGGACCCAAATCTTGATTAACGGCCTTAATTGAAGCTCCTGTATAATTATCAAAACCATAGTGATTTTCACCAACAATGTCTGTTCCTAATTCATCATAATCTTTATCACAAGACAGCAATACTGTTGCAACTATTCCGATCACCAACAAAGGTTTAAAAAGCGATTTATTGTACATAAAATTCATATTGTTAAGCAAGCATACTTTTGTAAAAACCAGTGTATGCTTCAGCAAATTTATCTTTCGAGGCGAAAGGTAAAAAAGGTTTTCCTGAAGATTCTATATATTTTGTTAAACTTGCAGACACGTTTTCTGAAGCTATAATAACCCCATCGGAATGGTTAATAGAAGCCATGATAAGACTTTCATAATTGGGCATTTCCAATTCTTTGATTGCCTCATGAGGAATATTATCAAACTGTATTTTATTCATCATATCCATATCTAAAGTCCCTTCAAAAGATTGACTATAAATAGAGGTCACTATTTTTGTATCTGAAAACAAAGCTTCGTCTTTATAATAATGCTTCATGTAGATTGGCAGCAAACTCGCCAACCAACCGTGAACATGGATAATATCGGGAACCCAATTGAGTTTCTTAACCGTTTCTACTACCCCCTTGGCAAAGAAAATGGCACGCTCATCGTTATCAGGATATAAAACGCCGTCTTCATCACTAAAGGTTGCTTTCCTTTTGAAATATTCGTCGTTATCGATAAAATAAACTTGAATTCGTTCTTTGGGTATTGACGCTACCTTAATAATTAACGGCATGTCTAAATCATTTACTACCAAATTCATCCCCGACAATCGGATAACTTCATGCAATTGATGCCTTCTTTCATTGATATTTCCATATCTAGGCATAAATATTCTGATTTGTCCGCCTTGATCATTAATCATTTTGGGAACGTCATAGGACATCAAAGAAACCTCATTTTCAGCCAAATACGGCACCACTTCAGATGATACATACAATATCCTCTTATCTTCCATAATCTAATTTACTTTACTTATTGGCAATAAAAAACAAGCAAAAGTACAAAAATTTATGCATTTATTTATGAAAATAGTAAGTTTGCAACTCATTTACCGAAAGCCAATGTGCATTTTTTACACTCAAACTGAATTAGTTTCTCACCTGAATGCTATTTCAAACTTACAAACCACAATTGGTTTTGTGCCAACTATGGGTGCACTTCACAACGGACATCTCTCGTTAATGAAAGAGGCTCTTCGTCATAATGATTTTGTCGTTGTCAGTATTTTTGTAAATCCGACACAATTTAACAACGCCGAAGATTTAGCTAAGTACCCTCGTACCCTCGAAGAAGACGTAAAAAAAATAGAATCGCTATCCAATCAAATTGTTGTTTTTGCTCCTAGTGTAGACGATATTTACAAGGGCAATACTGTTTCACAACCATTTGACTTTGAAGGATTAGAAAACCAAATGGAAGGTAAATTTCGACCAGGACACTTTGATGGCGTAGGCACTATTGTTAAACGATTATTCGAAATTGTGATGCCAACGCATGCCTATTTTGGCGAAAAGGACTTTCAACAATTGCAAATCATCAAAAAAATGGTTAACAAATTGCAGATTCCAGTTACCGTCATCGGTTGTCCGATTTTGAGAGAAGCTAATGGCTTAGCCATGAGTTCGCGAAATGAACGACTCACACCCCAACTAAGACAAGAAGCCTCAATACTATTCGAAACGCTACAACAGGCCAAAGAATATTTTAAAACAAAATCGGTGCAAGAGATCTTTGCGTTTGTAGCAACCACCTTTGAAAACCACAAAGATTTTGAATTAGAATATTTTGAAATTGCAGATGAGGCAACTCTTTTAACTTGTAATCATAAAGATGAAAGCAAAAAATACCGCGCTTTTATTGCCGTTTTTGTTAACAAAATCAGATTGATTGATACCATTTCATTAAATTAATTTACTTTTGCCCCATGCATATCCAAGTAGTAAAATCTAAAATTCACCGTGTAAAAGTTACGGGGGCCGACTTAAATTACATCGGCAGCATTACAATTGACGAAACGTTAATGGACGCTTCAAATATCATTGAAGGGGAAAAAGTATCGATCGTTAACATCAATAATGGCGAGCGTTTTGAAACCTATGCTATTAAAGGACCTAAAAATTCAGGAGAAATAACACTTAACGGACCTGCTGCACGTAAAGTTCATAAAGGCGACATTATCATTATTATGTCGTATGCGTCCATGGACTTTGAAGAAGCAAAAAACTTTAAACCGTGGTTAATTTTTCCAAATGAAACCGATAATTCTTTGACCTAAAGCAATTGAAAAAGAAAATAGGCAAATGGGTTTCCATCCTACTTCCTCTAGCATTGGGAGTATATTTGATGTATTATAAATACAACGAATTTACCCCAGAACAACTTACCGAAATGAAAGGCTATTTCAAAAATGCCAATTATTTCTATGTCTATCTGTCTGTTTTTGTAGCCTTCTTTGGTTTCATATCTAGAGCTTATCGCTGGAAATTTTCAATTGAACATATGGGTTACCAGTCGCGTTTTCATAATAATTTAATGGCAGTATGTGTCGCCTATTTTATGAATTTAACTATTCCAAGATCGGGGGAAATATCTAGAGCTTTGATTTTAAAAAAATATGAAGACATCCCTTTTGACAAAGCTTTTGGGACCATAGTAGCGGAGCGAGTCGTTGATTTATTTATCTTTATCTTATTTGTGGTCGTTTCATTTTTAGTGCAATTTGACTTACTGAAAGACTATATATTAGCTAAAATTCCACTCGAGAAGATCATGATACTAGCGGTGATAGGAGCACTAGGCTTTGTCTCTTTTATCCTGATTTGGATGTACTCCAATTGGAAAATAGTCGCAACCCTAAAAGAAAAATTTGCTGGTCTAATCGAAGGAATGATGAGTATCGTGCGCATGAAAAATAAATGGTGGTTTTTATTCCATTCTTTTTTCATCTGGTTTATTTACATCCTTACCTTTTATGTGACCATATTTGCGCTTAAAGAAACCAGTCATATCGGCTTTGGTGCAGTAATTATCGGATTCGTAATCGGTAGTTTAGCCATTGGTTTTACCAATAGTGGCTTTGGGGCCTTCCCTTTATTAATTGCTGAAATCTTTATGCTTTATGGAATTCCAGATACGGCAGGAACCGCCTTTGGCTGGTTAGCTTGGATCTCTCAAACCGTGCTCATGATTGTTTTAGGGGGATTATCCTTTTTATTCCTTCCGATAGTAAACAGGAATAAATAATTTTGTTATATTGCTTGTCAATTTAGCAACTATCCTAGTTTAACCCAAAACCACATACATGAAAAAGCTTCTTTTGTTCTTTATTCTTACCTGTTCTACAGCCGTTTTTTCACAAAAAAGAATACTCGACACTATTACTTCCAAAAAACTAAATGAAGATCGCGAAATTACGATAGGTTTACCGCCATCTTATCAAAAAAATGTCAAACAAAACTTCCCGGTTTTAGTACTCCTAGACGGTGATTTCCTGTTTGATCCTTTTCAAGGCGCTTTGAGCTATGGCTACTATTGGGATGATTTACCCGAAGTGATCATCGTTGCCATTCATCAAAATAAAAACAACGAACGCGAAACGGATTGTACCACTGAAGCGACTACGGGCTTGCCTGATGAAAAAGGAGAACATTTCTTCGAATTTATTGGCATGGAACTTTTACCGTATATCCAAAAAAACTACCGCTGTGCACCTTTTAAAATTATTGCCGGTTTAGACACGACCGCTGGTTTTTTAAACTGCTATTTATACAAAGACAATCCCGTATTTGACGCCTATATCTCAATGAGTCCCGAATTACCTGCGGGTATGGAAGAACAGATTCCAGAACGATTGGCCACCATTCAAAAACCAATCTTTTATTACCAATCGGTAGCCGATGGGGATGTTAAGAAAATGAAAACCCGAATTCAAGCCATGGATGAGGCCATTAAAAAGGGTACCAGCAAAACCTTAAACTACCGCTATGAGGAATTCAAAGGGTCTTCTCATTATTCACTTGTATTGTATTCAATCCCTGATGCCTTGTACCAAATTTTCTCGGTATATCAGCCAATTTCTATGACCGAGTTTCAAGAAAAAATTGCCACCTTACCTTCTGGATACGTTACGTATCTCACACAAAAATATGACATCTTAGAAAAGTCCCTTGGGCTTAAAGTTCAAATTCGTTTAAATGACTTTAAAGCCATTGAAGCCGCAATTCTGAAAAACAAAGCCTATGACGAGTTTGATCAATTAGCACAATTGGCGAAGAAAGATTATCCTAAAAGTATGCTGTCTGACTATGAAATGGCACAGATGTATGAAAAAAAAGGGGACAATGCTAGAGCCGTAAAATCGTATTTGGCCGCCTTCCAAAAAGAAGAAATTGGCGATTTAACCAAAGACATGATGATCGGTAAATCAGACGAGCTAAAAGCTACCTTACCTAAAAAGGGCAAAAAAGGCAAAGCAGAACCTGTTGTAGAGGAAACGCCTGCTACCGACGTTCCACCGACCGAAACACCACAAGCGGATACGCCTCCAACTGATACTCCATCCGAAACCCCTCCTCCTACTGAAGCCCCTGTGGAAGAGAAAAAACCTTAAGAATGTCCAAACTTAAAACTACTTTCTTTTGTCAAAATTGCGGTGCTCAATACGCCAAATGGCAAGGGCAATGCAATTCTTGTAAAGAATGGAATACCATAGCGGAAGAAATTATTCAGAAAGAAGAAAAATCTAGTTGGAAACCTTCTTCGACTGAAACCAAAAGAGTTTCTAAACCGCTAAAAATTAAAGAAATCGATTCCACGCAGGAAGTCCGAATGGACACAACCGACGGCGAATTGAATAGAGTCCTAGGAGGTGGTATAGTACCAGGCTCGCTGATCCTTTTGGTTGGTGAACCTGGTATTGGTAAAAGCACCTTGTTATTGCAAATCTCTTTAAAATTACCTTATAAAACGCTCTATGTTTCGGGAGAGGAAAGTCAAAAGCAAATCAAAATGCGTGCGGAACGCATTAATCCCGACAGCGAAAATTGCTTGATTCTAACCGAAACAAAAACTCAAAATATCTTCCGCCATATTGTTGAAGTGGAACCTGATATTGTCATCATCGATTCCATACAAACTTTGCATACTGACTTTATCGAATCAACCGCAGGAAGTATTTCTCAAATTAGAGAAACTACGGCTGAATTGATCAAGTTTGCTAAAGAAACAAATATACCGGTAATCCTTATAGGTCATATTACCAAAGATGGTAACATAGCCGGCCCGAAGATTTTGGAACATATGGTGGATACGGTACTCCAATTTGAAGGCGATCGAAATCACGTATACAGAATCTTACGTTCGCTAAAAAACCGTTTTGGCTCAACAGCCGAGTTAGGAATCTACGAAATGCAAGGCTCGGGATTACGAGAAGTCTCGAACCCTTCTGAAATTCTAATTTCGCATCGAGAAGAAGAACTCTCAGGTACCGCCATTGCCTCAACTTTGGAAGGCATGAGACCGTTGATGATTGAAATTCAAGCGTTGGTTTCTACTGCAGTATATGGAACCCCTCAACGCAGCACCACGGGATATAATGCCAAACGCTTGAACATGATCTTGGCGGTTTTAGAAAAACGCGCTGGCTTCCGTCTGGGTACCAAAGATGTATTTCTGAATGTCACTGGAGGGATTTCTGTGGATGACCCAGCCATCGATTTAGCCGTTGTCGCCGCAATTCTATCCTCCAATGAAGACATAGCCGTTGGAAAAGACGTGTGCTTTGCCGGAGAAGTAGGCTTGTCAGGAGAGATACGTCCCGTTAATCGTGTGGAACAACGCATTCAAGAGGCAGAAAAACTCGGTTTTGCTACTATTTTTGTTTCTAAATACAATAAGATTGCACTCAAAAATTCAGTCATCAAAGTAGTATTAGTGTCTAAAATTGAAGAAGTAGTCGAACAATTATTTGGGTAACACTCGCTAAATGAAACTTCCAAAACGAAAAATAATTCGATCGCTTAAGATTGTCGGTATCCTTTTACTGCTGAGCATCGTATTGGTTTTTGTTTTTAGAAACGCTTTATTAAATCAAATAATTCATCGGGTTGACGCCAAACTAGAACGTGATTACCAATGCCATTTGACTATTGAAAAAGCCGAATTTAAAGGGGTATCCAATTTGGAATTCCAGCACATCTATTTAGTTCCTAAGGCTGCCGATACCTTAGTACGCATTGACGAATTAAAAACCAGTGTGAACTTTTGGAAACTTCTTCTTGGCGATATACAATTAGGCAAACTCGAAATTAACAATGGGTATATCCAACTAGTCAAAACCAAAACCGGCAGCAACTTTGACGCCTTTCTTCGCTCCAAAAAAGAGAAGACCGACAATAGTGAAGTAAATTATGCCAAACTGCTTAACCGCATCAGCTCCCAACTATTAAATTTAGTTCCCACTGACATGCGTGTTAAAGGGTTTGCTTTCAAAATAGACGACAATGGCAATAAAGTCGTGTTTGACTTTACCCAACTGGCCCTAGAAAACAAGAAACTAAACACCCTAATCCAAGTCACTGCTGACCAATTTTCACAACAATGGACTTTAAACGGGTTTGCCGATCCAAGAGAGCGCAAAGCCGATATCGAGTTTTATAATGCCGCCAATGACTCCATCAACATCCCTTATCTTGATAAAAAATGGAATCTTAAAACCGGCTTTAAATCCATCCGCTTTAGCTTGGCAAATATTGGAATGGATAGCGGCGAATTGCACATCGATGGGTATTCATCCATACAAGATTTAAGAGTTAATCATCCCAAAATTGCGCATAAAGATGTCTTGGTTAAGAATGCGCGTTTTGATTACCACTGGATTGTTGGTTCTCGCAGCATTGCGCTTGACAGTACCTCAATACTCCAACTCAACACTATCAAATGCCAGCCGTATCTCTCCTACACTAACGAAACCGATAAAATTTACGCGCTACAGCTAAAGATTCCGAAAATAACAGCGCAGGACTTTATTACTTCCTTACCTACCGGGTTATTTCGTCATTTTGAAGGCATGGAAGCACAAGGAAGTTTTACCTATGCTTTGCAATTTGAATACAACAATCACCACCCGAACGAGATCCTGTTTGAGAGTAAGTTAAAACCCGAAGGATTAAAAATTACGAGATATGGCGAAGCCGACTTAAATAAAATCAACGGGGAGTTTACCTACCGTGCAATGGAAAATGGCGTGCCACAACGTCCCATAGTGGTTGGGGCTTCCAACTATAATTACACACCCTTGGCAGACCTATCGCCTTATTTACAAAAATGTGTTTTAACCAGTGAAGACCCGTCGTTCTTGACCCATAGAGGATTTATAAATGAAGCGTTCAAACAGTCTATTGCCAAAAACATTCGCACTAAAAAGTTCTCGCGAGGAGCCAGTACCATCAGCATGCAGCTTATTAAAAACGTTTTCCTTACGCGGGAAAAAACATTATCACGCAAACTTGAGGAAATACTTTTGGTCTATATCCTAGAAAACAATCACATCAGTACAAAACAACGCATGCTGGAAGTCTACTTCAACATTATTGAATGGGGACCTAATGTCTACGGTATTGGTGAAGCTGCCCAATTTTATTTCCAAAAAAACCCCAGCGATTTAACACTAAACGAATGCTTGTTCCTCGCCACTATCATTCCGAAGCCCAAAGGATTCATGTACCGCTTTGATGCGGAACACCAACTTAAAACTTTCGCCCAACAGCAAAACACCTTTTTGACCAAATTAATGCTTCGTCGCAAAGTGTTAATCGATACCGATACGATAGGCGCAAGTCCTATTACTATTTCGGGTCCTGCAAAAATGTTTTTGAAACAAAAAGCGCTGAAAGTAGAAACGGATAGTACCGCTACGGGAATTGAAGAGTTTGAGTTTTAGTTTTCTTGGATTAATGGTTTGCAATTCATAACTTTACGCAAAACCTATTACCTATGAAAAAACTATTTATACTTGTATCTGTTTTCCTGACTTCACTCGGTTTTGCCCAAACGGTAGGCTTGCAGAGTTTTGCTACGGGCTTTACTTCACCCGTAGAAATAACCCATCCCGTTAATGATATCCGACTCTTCGTTGTACAACAAGGAGGGATTATTAAAATTGTCAATTCCGATGGGACGGTAAACGCTACACCTTTCTTAACCTTAACTTCTGCGACGATATCTTCAGGGGGAGAGCGAGGATTGCTGGGATTAGCATTCCACCCAAATTTTGCCACTAATGGCTATTTTTATGTTAATTATACGAATACAGCAGGGAATACGGTAATCGCACGTTATACTGTAAGTTCAACCGACCCAAATGTCGCTAATGCTTCGAGTGCCACTATTTTATTAACAGTAAACCAACCCTTTTCAAATCACAATGGTGGGACTATAAAATTTGGCCCAGATGGGTATTTATATATAGGAATGGGCGATGGCGGGGGCGCCGGCGATACCGGCAATAGAGCGCAGAACATTAATGAAAACCTGGGGAAAATACTTCGCATCGATGTAGATTCGGCTTCTCCGTATGGAATTCCGCCCACTAATCCGTATGTAGGGATTGCCGGAAATGATGAGATATGGTCTATCGGAATGCGTAATCCATGGAAGTTTTCATTTAACCGCCTCAATGGTGACCTATGGGTTGCCGATGTAGGACAAAGTGCCGCCGAAGAAATCAATAAAATTGCAAGTCCGTTAACCCCAGGCTTAAACTTTGGTTGGAGATGCTACGAAGGAAACGCTGTTTATGACACCTCCTCTGGAACTTGTCCTTCCTATGCCGCAACCGTAGCTCCGGTAACGCAGTACGGTCACAATGGGGCACGATGTTCAATTACTGGAGGCTACTACTATACAGGGACATCCTATCCTAATTTTGCCAACAACTATTTCTTTGCCGATTATTGTTCCGGGGAAATTGGCATGATTTCTACGGCAGGCTCCATTACATGGGCGTATGATGCCCCTAACGTAATTACCACGTTTGGGGAGGATAAAGACGGAGAACTTTATGTAGCTATGGGCGGAACGATCTATAAAATTATAGATACCTCGCTCAATATTCATGACTTTACGAAGGCCGGAATTAGTTTCTATCCTAATCCAGCGAAAACTAGTATCTCGATTCAAAACAGCAGTGATAGCACTCTTGCGCTAGCTAAAATCAATGATTTAACGGGCAAGCTAATGATGACCGTTAGTCTGCAAAACCAAGAACAAGCAACTGTATCGGTGGCCGATTTAGCTCGTGGTTTATATCTTTTGACCGTAGAAGACACCACAGGAAATCAATACCAATCGAAGCTAATCGTTCAATAGTTCTTTTATGAAAAAGGGGGTTCTTTTGTTGCTTCTCGCCCTGGTCGCTGTTGCTTATAGTTTTAAACGCTATGAGAACACCACGCTTTCCAACGAAGGCACTAAGGAACGCCTTTTAACACAAGTGAAAACGCTAAAAGCTTATATTGTAAGCCATCCCCAGTATAATGCTGAGATGGCTTACTTTATCGATATGAAAGTGATGTCGGGAAAGAATCGTTTCTTTTGTTATGATTTGAAAAAGAATGTGCTACTAGATCAAGGATTGGTCGCGCACGGTTCGGGTTCTGAAACCGGTAACGGCGTTGACTTAAAATTTAGCAACACGCCTAATTCCTATTGTACCGCTTTGGGCACCTACGTTATTGGCGAGAAATACACCGGTGTTTTTGGTAAGGCCTACCGCTTGAAAGGATTGGACAAAACGAATAACAATGCCATGACACGCAGCATTGTTTTACACCATTATAATGCTGTTCCTTATAGCGAACAATCGCAACCTATTGCCAATAGTTTAGGCTGTCCCATGGTCAATAAAGCCTATTTTGACCGCATCGCAAAACAAATCGATTCGGCTAAAAAGCAAATTCTGCTAACCATCTACTACTAATTATGGAGCTGGGTCGGGATAAAGCGTTTGGATTCTATTGATTTCGGCCAAAATCTCAGAGGTAAGCACTACGTCATACGCGGCAATGTTTTCTTTGAGTTGGTCCATCGTAGTAGCACCAATAATGGTTGCCATCACAAACGATTGATGGAATACAAACGCCAAAGCCAATTGGGTTCCTGTCAATCCATGTTCTTTTGCAAGTTCCTGATAAAGCGCCGTAGCTTTATAACAATTTTCATTGGAGTATCTTGTAAATTGTGGAAACAATCCCAATCTAGAACTAGGCTGTAACCCCTTTAAATGCTTACCACTAAGGAAACTAAACGCTAGAGGAGAATAAGCCATTAAACCCACATTTTCGCGGATACAAATTTCTGACAAGCCCACTTCAAACAAGCGGTTTAGTAAGGAATACGGATTTTGAATCGTGGCAATTCGTGGCAAGGCATGCTTTTCGCTTTCGTGTAAAAACTTCATTACGCCATACGGATTCTCGTTAGAAACCCCGATGTGTCTGATCTTTCCCTCCTTGATTATTCCGTCGTATACTTCGAGAACTTCTTTGAAATTATCCTCCCATTGGGTATCAATTTGTACAATTCCACGTTGACCAAACATGTTCATGACCCTTTCTGGCCAATGCATTTGGTACAAATCGATATAATCCGTTTGCAGGTTTTTCAAACTCTTATTGACCGCTTCGTGGATGTTTTGCTTACTGAAATTCAGCGGCTGGCGAATATAATCCATCCCGCGATTTGGACCTGCAATTTTTGTTGCGATGACTAAATCCTTTCTCTTCCCCGTTTTTTGCAACCAAGTTCCAATATACTTTTCGGTTAACCCTAACGTTGCTTCACGAGCTGCAATAGGATACATCTCGGCCGTATCAATGAACGTAATGCCTTTATCAATGGCATAATCTAATTGGGCGTGGGCATCACTTTCGGTGTTTTGTTCCCCAAAGGTCATGGTGCCAAGGCAAATTTTGCTAACTTTTATATCGGTATTCGGTAAGGTGGTATAGTTCATCTTGATGGGCTGTGCTACTTTTAGTAGTGCAAAAGTAGTTTTTCAAACTGAAAACAGACGCTAACATTTGTTAAAACAATTCAAAATCTTTGTCCCAAAGGGTCCCGAATTTCAGGTTATGCCTATCCGTCAAAAGCCCCATGCTTATTGGGCTGCTAAATCACCATGGTGATTTAGCCCAAAGACCATGGTGATTTGCACAAAAGACCATGGTGATTTGCACAAAAGACCATGGTGATTTGAACAAAAGACCATGGTGATTTTTTTACTGGGTTGTTTTTAGTGGAAAGACCTATGCCTAGGATTCGTTTAAATCCACTAGAAAGCTTACCTATTCTTTAAGGAATCTTATGGTCGTGGGTCTATTTGCTACCCTGGCTTTTAGGACATAGGTTCCTTTAGCCAACTCAGATACATTTATGGCCTCACTTGTAAGCGTGGCTAACTCCATTACTTTCTGTCCTAAAACGGTATAGATGCTTACTTCTGAAATTACTTCCCCAGCTGGAGCAGCAAGATGCAACACTTCACTGGCTGGATTAGGGTACAGGACAATCTTGTTCTCAGCTTGAACAATGGTAGTAGCTAAAGCACAAGAGGCATCTACGGTACAGTTATTATTTCCATTCAATAGGGCATCATTTTGAATGGCACTTATTTGTCCTGCATCAGCGCAGATATAAGTTAAATTAGGATTTTCATAAAACAAAACAATAGTCTCGATGGTGCTGTTTTGGATGTACAAAGTAGTCAGCGCATTGGTATTACAAAACAATTCTTGTAGGCTGTGAAGGCTACTAACATCTAACGTAGTCAACAGGTTATTTTGACAATCTAAACTGGTGATGTTCCCTGAATTGGAAAAGGTCAAACTAGTTAATAAATTGGAACTACAATTAACGCTAGCTAAAGTAGTCAATCCGCTCAGCGATAAAGACGTTAGCGCATTGCTGAAGCAAGTCAGTTGTTGCAAGTTGGTCAAACCCGTCAAGTTTAAGGTCGTGATTCCGTTTTCGTTGCAGGTAAGGCTTTGCAAGTTAGCGAGTCCATTCACGTTAAGCGACGCCAATTGATTAATAGCGCAATTTACGTTCAGCAACCCCGTCAATCCTGACAAATCTAAGGATGTAATTAAATTATCGGCGCATTGTAATTGGTGCAATTGTAGAAGGCCTGTCAAGACTAAGGCATTAATATGATTATTGGAACAGCTAAGATTTTGCAATTGATTTAATCCTGTAACCGTTAAACTGTTAAGTATGTTATTGGCACAACTTAAGGATTGCAATAATGTAATGCCGTTTAAATTTAAGGTGGTTAGTAGGTTATTATTCGTGTTAAGGGTAACCAAATTGGAACAACCGTTTAGATTTAAAGACGTTATTTGATTAAAATTACATTCGAGCACCTGTAAATTGGCCAAATTGGCAACATTCAACGATGGCAATAAATTATTGGTGCACTTCAACTCGGTCAGTTGCGCCATACCAGCAACGTTAAGGCTTGGGATTAAATTATTGGAACAATTTAACTTTTTTAGATTGCTGAAGTACACTAATTCATTTGCATCAAAAATACTCGAATTATTGATGTTCAACACAGAAACCTCCAATGCTTCTGCAAGGTCGATCTCACCATCATTGTTGGCGTCAACTTTAAAATAAGCATTGGCTTGGTTTTGAGCAATTTGATTGCTAGCATCCGCCAATAGCAACTTGCTTAAAAAATTATCGTCCTGGAAATTGATTGCTTGAGCATTGCCTGAGATTCCAGTAATAAAAAGCCCCAAAAAAAGGTATAAATGTTTCATAGTACTATAATTTGGCCTCAAAATTACACCATTAACAGCTGCTAATTTTGTCTTGGCAAAAAGTTAACGCAAGCGTAACCATTACTTACCGATTTCCTAAAATAAAAAAGGTTCTGAGCAATGCTCAGAACCTTTTCTTTAAAAGTTGTATCCTCTTAAAAGTCGTTCAACATTTTTGAAATCTCATCCAACTTAGGCGTTAAAATGATCTCAATACGGCGGTTTTTCGCTTTACCTTCGGGCGTATCGTTGCTCATGATCGGTGCAAATTCACCTCGTCCTGCGGCCGTTAGGTTTTTCTTTTGGATGCCTGCATTTTCCCCTAAGATGTTCACAATGGCTGTGGCTCTCTTGGTTGATAAATCCCAGTTGCTTTCGATTCCACCTCCAATGGTTCCTAATATTTTATCGTTATCAGTGTGTCCTTCTATTAATACGGTAATGTCGGGATTGTTAGCAAGCACTTTCCCTACTTCGACTACTGCTTTTCGCCCTTCGGTACCGACCGCCCAACTCCCGGTTTGGAACAACAATTTGTTTTCCATCGAAACATAGACTTTCCCATTTTTTTGTTCGACCGTTAATCCTTTCCCTTCGAAGGCATTTAATGCTTTTGACAAGGTCTCTTTCAACTTTTTCATGCTGGCATCTTTCGCCGAAATCATATTTTCCAATTCGCTTAAACGTTTCGAACTAGAGGCTAATTCGTCTCTCATTTTGTTCAAACGGTCTTGTTCGGCGGCTAGTGCTTTTTCTTTGGATTCCAATTGGGCCAGCAACTCACGGTTTTTGGTCATGTTGGTTTGCAACGCATCGCTGCTGTTTTTCTCCAAAGCTGCGTAGGAGTCCTGTAGGGTTTTTAAATTGTTCGAGGTCGCGGTACAATCAGCCGTTAATTTATCCTTTTCCGCTTTTAGCTTTTCCAACGCATCTTTTAGGGCTTTATTCTCATCGTTAAATTCGGCATTTGCTTTATGAAGCTCTTCATTTTCATCGGCTAGTAGACGGTTTTCTTTTTTGGCATCCGTGTATTTGTTTTCCAAATCATTGTAGATTTTTTTGGAAACACAAGACGATAATGTTCCTAAAACCAATAGGGCGATGGCGGTTCTTTTAATCATTTGAATTTTATTTAAGGTCTCTATTTACTGTTTCTTTCTGTTTGTTTTATTAGTCTAATTCAACCAGCACTGGGCAATGGTCTGAATGTTTTGCTTCGGGTAAAATTACCGCTCTGGTCAAACGGCCTCTCATGGACTCGCTTGCCAAACAATAATCGATTCTCCATCCCTTGTTATTAGCGCGGGCATTGGCACGGTAACTCCACCAACTATAATTATCCGGTTCTTTATTGAACACTCTAAACGTATCGATAAAGCCACTTTTCATAAAGCCATCCAACCAGGCTCGTTCTTCTGGTAAGAACCCTGATACGGTTTTATTGCGAATCGGGTCATGAATGTCAATGGCTTCGTGACAAATATTATAGTCGCCACATATCACCAAATTAGGGATTTCTTTTTTAAGTTGGTCGATATAGTTTTGAAAATCGTCCATATATTTGAACTTATGGTCTAAACGATCGATATTAGTTCCAGAAGGCAAGTACAAGCTCATCACCGAAAAATCATCGAAGTCTACCCTAAGGTTTCGACCTTCAAAATCCATGTGTTCTATCCCTGTGCCAAAAACAACATTGTTGGGTTTTATTTTGGACAATATGGCGACGCCACTGTATCCTTTTTTTTGCGCAGGGTACCAATAATGGTAGGGATAGCCTGAAATCTCGACATCTATTAACGGAATTTGGTCAGGAGTAGCTTTGATTTCCTGCAGGCAAATCACATCGGGGTTAGCTTGCTGCAACCAATTCAAAAAACCTTTTGAGATTGCGGCACGTATGCCGTTTACGTTATACGAAATAATTCTCATGAAGACTAAGTAAGAGTTTTTCCAAAAGTAGCGAAAAAGCTAAACATTTGAAACCCAAAATAGATAATAAAAAATAAGATTTTCACCGTGTTTTCTGTATTTTGTGGAAGCTATTTCACTAGAATTACTATCTTTGTTTCTTACTCAACAATTAAAATTATACATGGGTTTAGTTACTGCTAAAGAAGTTGCAAAAGCGATAAACGCCGATAAATATGGGGTTTTCGGAACTTTTTGTGGCTGGTTACTAATGAAAGCTTTGAAGATTTCGACCCTAAACAAGATTTACGATCGAAACAAGCATTTGAGCGAAGTGGAATTTCTGAATGCGATCTTGGATGAATTCCAAATCAAATTTGAAATTCCGGAAGAAGATTTTAAACGATTACCCAAAGAGGGAGCTTATATTACAATCTCCAACCACCCCTTGGGAGGGATAGACGGTATTTTACTATTGAAGTTGATGTTAGAGCGCGAGCCTAATTTCAAGATTATAGCCAACTTTTTATTGCACCGTATCGAACCGATGAAACCGTACATCATGCCGGTGAATCCATTTGAGAACCATAAAGATGCTAAGTCAAGCGTGATAGGAATTAAAGAAACCTTACGCCATTTGAGTGATGGCAAACCCTTAGGGATGTTCCCGGCAGGCGAAGTTTCTACCTATAAAGACGGACAATTAGTGGTAGACAAAGATTGGGAAGAAGGGGCGATCAAAGTGATTCGAAAAGCTCAAGTCCCGGTTGTTCCTATTTATTTTCACGCCAAAAACAGCCGCTTTTTCTACTTGTTATCTAAAATAAATCCGACCCTGAGAACGGCAAAGTTGCCTTCGGAATTGTTGACGCAAAAAGACCGTGTAATTAAGGTACGTATTGGTAAGCCTATTTCGGTAGCAGAGCAAAACGAACACAAAACCATAGAAGACTATTCAGAATTCTTGAGAAGAAAGACCTATATGTTGGCCAATTCTTTTAACCAAGAAAGTACGATTTTGAATCCTCAGAATTTAAATCTGAATCTAAAGTTACCCAAGAATCCTAAGCAAATTGTAAAACCTGCCAATCATGACAAGATTTTAGAAGAAATCGAAGTGCTGAAAGGCGGCGACTACCGTTTGTTGCAAAGTAAAAACTATCTCGTATTTCTAGTTTCGGCGGATAAGATTCCGAATATTTTACATGAAATTGGTCGGTTACGTGAAATTACTTTCCGAGAAATCGGAGAAGGCACGAATGAATCCATTGACTTAGATCGTTGCGATAATTACTATCATCATATGTTCTTGTGGGATGAAGATACCCAGCAAATTGCAGGGGCCTACCGCATGGGATTGGGTTCAGAAATCTTTCCAAAATACGGTATCGAAGGCTTCTATTTGCAAGACTTGTTCCGATTCGAGCCCGAGTTGTATGATATGATGTCGAAGTCCATCGAAATGGGAAGAGCTTTTATTGTCAATGAATACCAGCAAAAACCAATGCCTTTGTTCTTGTTATGGAAAGGAATTGTTCATACGACCTTGCGCTATCCCGAACACAAATATTTAATTGGCGGGGTAAGTATTAGCAATCAGTTTACGGAGTTTTCAAAGTCGTTGATGATCGAATTCATGAAGTCCCACTATTATGATCCTTATGTAGCCCAATACATCCACCCTAAAAAAGAATATAAGGTAAAACTAAAAGACGCCGACAAAGATTTTGTTTTCAACGAAACTGAAGCAGATTTGAACAAGTTTGACAAAATCATTGACGAAGTGGAACCTGGGACGTTGCGCCTTCCCGTATTGATTAAAAAATACATCAAGCAAAACGCTAGAGTGGTAGCCTTTAATGTAGACCCGCTATTCAATAATGCGGTAGACGGATTAATGTACATTCGCATAGCCGACTTGCCCGAGAGCACCGTAAAACCCGTAATGGAAGAATTTCAGGCAGAATTAGAACGCAAAGAGAAAAACTATAAATAAAAAAGCCGGTGATGTTCACCGGCTTTTTTGTTATTCTTAACACAGAACTTATTCTGTTCCTATTTCATTTATCTCTTCCCCACTAGCTTTAGGGTCAGCACCATATTTATTCGCTCCTTGATCTCCTTCTTTGCAGAACAGAATCAATATCCAAATAGCCACTCCTAGGATCACCAAGATTCCAATAATAAAGCTAGCTCCAAACGCCGGCATATCACCACCTCCCATAATAGCTGACATAGAGGTTGCTACTAAGGCAACTACTCCTATAATCATTATGGCATAAGCAATCAACAATAACCAGCCACTTTTACCAATATCATGGAGTCTTCGAACAGATACCGCTAAGCTGGGCACAAACATTAGTAAACCATAAAGTGAATTTACAACTCCTGAATTAGAAGACCCGATTTTTAAATGTAGTATTTCATCAATGATCATCGCAATAAAAGAGATGATTATATTAGCCAATGTGAAATACCAATATTCCGAACGTCGTGCTCGTCCTTTAAAATTAGCAAAGTTTTCAAATACTACTTTTTTGTACCATTGAATCATAATTTATACGTTTTAGTTAGTCCTACTCTTAAGGCTTTTCGGATCCTCCATATTTGGTTAGTTCTTTCAAATATAGAGAAATTTAGGAATAAATTGCTTTTCCGACTTAAAATGTGAACGGAGATTGAGAAGCAAAATCGATGATCTTATTTCCAAATGGACTCTTTAAGGATGTCTTGCAGCGTGTGTTGGTTTATAAAATAAACCAAGCGGATGATATGGTATATACCTAGGAAGATGGCTAAGCTGTAGGCCAGTTTTTTACTGTAAAAATAGGTTTTGAAATAGTCTTTTTTAGTGTATAATTCAATTGGAAGGATAACCAATACAAGCAAACAAATAAAAACTACTACGGGTCCTAATATATGGTAGGAGATACTTTTACCCAAATCCCCTTCATAAAAATACACGATAGATTTAGTAATTCCGCAAGAAGGGCATGGAAAACCGGTTACGAGTTTAAACGGACAAAGGGATTGTTCGCTTTTAAGATGATCATCATGGTCATTTACCATCAAAAAAAACGGTACCATCAGTGTCAATAGCGCACCGATAATACCGTAGATTTTATATTTTATGCGTTGTTCTATTTGTACAATCTATTGATATCTCCTTGCACAATCATTGCGGCAGCTAAAGGGAAAAAGAACCCCAATACAATCAACAATGTCGATTGGTCTTTTTGTAATTCTCCTGTAATTTGGTATACTTTAGGTAAACCGTCTTTCCCTACTATATAGTAGAAATAAACATGAACTGGCAAACAGCACCCTGAAAAAACAGCCAATGGTGTTGAGATTACTTCTCTTTCGGCCACGGCATTGAAAACTTCCGCTACCTTAATATTCCAGTAAATTAGATAGAGACCACACGTTAAAAAGCTAAATACTAAAACCAGTACGGGGTCTACTTTAAATTCGGGAATATTATTGGGTCTATTCCAGTGTTCATTGGGATTGTTGATTACTTCCATGGGTTACTTTTAAAGGGTTAGAACCGCTAATATAAAAAAATTATAAGAAAGCGCTATCCGTTGGTTCCCAAAGTTCAATTTTATTTCCATCGGGGTCAAGAATCCAACCAAACTTACCGTAGTCATAGGATTCCATTTCACCGAGGATGGTTACCCCTTCTTCTTTTAAGGCAACCAACAAGGCTTCCAGGTCATGCACCCGGAAATTCATCATAAACGGCTTTTCACTGGGCGAAAAATAAGTGGTGTCTGCTCCAAAAGGTGACCATTGTGTAGCGCCTTCTTTACCGTCGTTGTCTTTCCATCTAAACGTCCATCCGTATTGATCTGTTGGAATCCCTAAGCGGTCTTTATACCAATCTCTAGTGGCTTCAGGGTTTTCGGTTTTAAAAAAGAACCCTCCTAAGCCTGTAACTCTTTTTAATTCTTTATTGCTCATATAATTTCTTGATTTTATCTACAATTGTTTGTGCTAATTTTTGATGGCTTTCA
>JBJONL010000023.1:0-46400 GCA_046051865.1 Bacteroidota bacterium
CAAAGTAATATTCGTCTACGCCAAACACATCGTTGAAGTGTTTTTTATACGGACTCTCTTTTGTTTTCCCTACCAATTCATAATTCCCTTGGGCATTACCAAAGGTAAACACCGCCGATAAGGGACCGTTGTCGGGTGTAAATTGGGAATACATATGCCAATCGGGATCAATCTTTCCTTCCATAACCAAATTGAATTCGGTTTCCGAGAGTTTTTCTACTTTAGAAGTCCATTTTACGGGTTTGACTATTTGAGCGGCTCCTTTAGCAAAGGCTAAAAACAAGAGTAGGGTTACGAATAATTTGTTCATTCTTGAAGTTGAATTTGTATAATTTTAGTGGTTTGTTTAATAACTTTAAATCGATTGTCTGCGCGTTTACCAATAACCCAAACAATTTGATTATCAGAACATAAAAGCCAAGTATTTGATTTATCTAATAAAGACATTTTTTCATCTTTAAAATACTTACTTAGTTTCTTTTTACCCATCATCCCTAAGGGAAAAAACACATCGCCTTTTTGCCACTTTCTGATTTGCAACGGGTATTGCAGCACGCTTTCATCAACAAATATAGTATTAGTTGTGGGATGCGTTATGTCGTCTACGGGACAAAACGATAATTTTAAGGGAATTTTAACGTCCCGAACGTCTGCTTGTACCCAATAGACTTCTTTTGGTTCTTTCTGTAGCGGATAAACAATTAAATGCCCTCGATCCTTTAAGATCCCATGCGATTCACTAAAAACCTGTTTGCCCGTTTGTGACGCAGGTAATTCATAGATAACGTCCCAATCGGTAAATCCGAACGGCGCTAACCAATGGTATAAATAGGCTTTATAATTAGGATACGATTGCAGGGCGGTCACTTCAATTCTTATTTGGTCGTCCAACACTTCCACTACATTTTGGTACACGAAGCTAGACGCATCTGTTACTAATGCTTGCGCTTGCTGTAAATGGGTTAAGGTGGCTTCAAATGAAGTTAAAAGCGAAGGGTTAAGTTCTTTCAAAACCGGAACAACATGATGGCGCAGTTTATTGCGTACATACTTATCCGACGCATTGCTACTATCCTCCCGCCAAGGCAGTTTGTGAGTCTTCGCAAACGTTTCAATTTCCGCACGCGAGAAAAGTAATAACGGACGTATAATTTTATCATTTTGGGCCGGAATGCCGGTTATCCCATCTAAACCAGTACCTCTTGTAATGTTGATTAAAAAGGTTTCTAGGCTATCATCTAAATGATGCGCTGTCAATAAATAATCGTAATCATTATTTTGCATTAGGGTCTCAAACCAATCGTATCGCAGTTTTCGGGCCACTACCTGTATGGACAACTTATGTTCTTGGGCAAAGGCCGCCGTAACAAACTTTTCTATGAATAGGGGTCGGTGCAACGACGCACAAATATCGGTCACAAACTGCTCGTCGGCATCGCTCTCATCGCCCCGTAATTGGAAGTTACAATGGGCTACGGCAAAGCTTAAATCGAGTTGGTGGCACATATATAAAAGGACCATACTGTCAATTCCGCCACTCACGGCCAGCAATAAACGCTTCTCTTGTAGAAAAGGCAATTTGGCGTTCAAATGGTTTTGGAATTTTTGCAGCATCATCAAAAATAGTAAATATTTCTATTGAAGCACCTCAAACATCGCTTTTGCTTTTAAAAGACACTCCGCATATTCCTCTTCGGGATTTGCTTTGGCTGTAATGGCGCTGCCTACAGAGAACGAAACATACTGTTTTTGCGCATGGTACAGGATACTGCGAATGACCACATTGAAGTCAAAATCACCTTCGGGTGTAAAATACCCCACTGCTCCGCTATACAAGCCTCTTTTTGTTTCTTCTAAGTCTTCAATGATTTGCATGGCCGCTATTTTGGGTGCTCCCGTCATACTACCCATAGGGAACGTTGTTCGCAACAGTTCTACAGCAGGGATGCTAGATTCTACCGTAGCTGCTACTGTTGATATCATTTGGTGTACCTGCGGAAAGGAATAGATACCACAAAGTTCTTCGACCACTACCGAACCTTTGGTGGCAGTTCGTGCTAAGTCGTTTCGAACCAAGTCGACAATCATGATGTTTTCAGAACGCTCTTTGGGATTGCTTGCCAAATGGCTTTTAGCGTTCTCATCGCTTACTGCGTCAGCATAGCGCTTAGCCGTTCCTTTGATGGGCTGCGTAATCACTTTCGTTCCTTCTTTGCGCAAGTATCGTTCGGGAGAAGCACAGAGCAAGTACTGTTCGTTGTTTTTAAAATAGGTCGCAAAGGGTGGTTTCGAAATGTTATTCAGTCGCTGATAGCAGGTCAACGGATCAATTACCGCCTGCTCGGCGTAGAATTCCATACAAAAATTGGCTTCATAAATATCCCCCAGATTAATATGAGCAAGCATCGCACCCACTTTAGCAAGATACTGTTCTTTAGTAATGCGTTGCTGTAAGTCGACCGCGGTGTGCAGAGCCTCGGGCAAATGTGTTTGCTCAATCGCTTCAAGATCGGACGCTATTTCGTCATCGCATAAGCGCAAGTAGCGCACTTCAAGGAGGTTGCCTTTTAACAGCAATAACTTTTTAGGTTGGAAGAAAAACAAGTCGGGCAACCCCAATCCGTCCGCATTAGACGAAACCAAATCTTCGGTATCGTTTTTTAGATCATAGGCCAAGTAGCCAAAAAGCCAATCTTTGGTTTGCTGTTGGTACTGACTCAGATCGGCAAATGCATTGTCATAATCCGTTTTAATTGACGTAAAGGCATCTACGGCTGCGATACAATCGTAACTTGAATACTGTTGCTGGTACTCGTTTGAATCCAGAAAAACGACTTCACGGTAGTGCTGTGCCCAAGCCAATAACCGACTTTTAAAGGCTTGCGGATGGGCAATACTTTGGGTAAAATTCGTTCTCAATCCGTTTCGTTTTAGTAAAGTCAAAATTACAATAATTTATATGCTTTGCGCAATAGTCCTTTTGATTTTAATTAAGAACAAGTTTGCGGGTGGAACGATTTTGGCACGAGCCAAAAAAAGCCCCCATACATGGGGGCTTTACTATTTGTCAATGGAACCGAGAACGCGTTTCATGAAATCATTGAGGGCTTCTTTCTTGTCTTTGCCTTCTTTGATCATCTTGTGCACTTCTAGGGCGCCGTACATGTTAGAAATCAACTCTCCTATCACATCTAATTCTTCATCTTTTAAGGAAGGTACTTCGGTTAAAGCTTCTAGCACTTCAATCGTTTCAATCAAATAATCTTGATCGTTCTCCTCAATAAATTGCGTTAAATGTTTAATAACTGGTAGTTTCATACTTATAGGGCTTCATTTACTAATGCAGCCAGAACTTCGGCCTTATTAGTTTGGGTTTGATTCACTAGGGCGCCACTTTTGAAAACCGCGAATGTCGGCAAGTTATCCACTTTCGCTAATTTTCTTGACTCTGGAAATTGTTCTGCATCCGCTAAAACAAAAGTAACTCCTTCATGTTGGGAAGCCATTACTTTAAATTTTGGTTTCATGATGCGGCAATTGCCACACCAAGACGCTGAAAACTGAACCACCACCGTATCGTTGGCACCAACGATTTCAGCCAAGTTATCTTGTTCTAATTCTAGTAACATAGGAAGTAATTGATTAGTGTGACGCTAAATAAGAAGCGGTACTGTTACGGTCTGCGTTCATGGCATCTTTACCTTCTTCCCAGTTTGCAGGACAAACTTCTCCTTTAGTTTGCACATGTGTATACGCATCCACTAAACGCAAATACTCTTGTACATTTCTTCCTAACGGCATGTCGTTAACACTTTCGTGGAATATTTTACCGTCTTCATCAATTAAGTAGGTAGCGCGGTACGTTACGTTCGAACCTTCTACTAAGTACGAATCAGAATCTTCGTTGTACTCGCCAACTTCAATATCTAAAATTCCTAAGGCAGAAGATAAATTTCTTGTCGTATCGGCAAGAATTGGGTATGTTACGCCTTCAATACCACCGTTGTTTTTAGGGGTATTTAACCAAGCAAAGTGTACTTCGTTAGTATCGCATGAAGCACCGATTACCATGGTATTTCTTTTTTCAAATTCTTGTAGCGCCGATTGAAAAGCATGCAATTCAGTTGGACATACAAAAGTGAAATCTTTAGGGTACCAAAACAATACTACTTTTTTCTTGTTGTTGGTTGCCTCTTCAAGCACGTTAATTTTTAAATTATCTCCCATGAAAGAGATTGCATCTACTGTAATGTTTGGGAATTTTTTTCCTACTAATGACATGGTTATTGTATTTAAATTAATGATTAAATTTCTAAGGCAAAGATACTACTTAAAGATCACGTACTTATTTGTTTTGATTATATATATTTATTTATCAATAAATTTTAACTATCAAAAGACACCTTCTACATTTTCTAGCGAACAAATCAATTAATACTTATATTTGTTTTTTTAAGGATGCTTAAACCAACTAATTACCCGATCACCACCCATTATGAATTTCTCCAATTTATTTAGAAAGAAAACCGTTCAAGACATTTTAAATCAAGTCGCAAAAAACGAAGCCGACGGGCACAGCGCGCTTGGAAAGCATTTGACTGCTAGAGATTTAACCGCGTTTGGGATTGCAGCCATCATCGGAGCTGGAATCTTTAGCACCATAGGGAAAGCTAGTGCCGACGGAGGACCTGCGGTAATCTTCCTGTTTCTTTTTACGGCTATTGCCTGTAGTTTTGCTGCATTTGCTTATGCCGAGTTTGCTTCAATGGTCCCGGTGTCTGGAAGCGCCTATACCTATTCCTATGTAGCTTTCGGGGAAATTATTGCTTGGATTATTGGATGGGCTTTAATTATGGAATATGCTATTGGTAATATTACCGTGGCCATTTCGTGGAGCGACTACTTTACGGGATTACTAGACAGTGGTGGCATTCATCTTCCGCAGTGGGTGCAAATGGATTATTTAACCGCTTCCAATGGTTTTAAAGACGCAACTGCCTTAATGCAAGGTGGAAAGTCTTTTGATAAATTATCAGAAGGATTGCAGGCGGCTTACACCGCATGGACGACCGCTCCTACCCTTGGTTCGTTTCACTTAGTAGCCGATTTACCCGCTTTACTCATTATCATTGTGATTACCTATTTAGTGTATCGTGGGATGAAAGAGTCTCGTAATGCTAGTAATCTGATGGTCGTGGTAAAACTATGCATCATATTATTAGTCATTGCCGTAGGTATCTTCTATGTGGACACGGCCAATTGGCATCCGTTTGCCCCGAATGGTGTTGGCGGAATCCTAAAAGGAGTGTCTGCCGTTTTCTTTGCTTATATTGGATTTGATGCCATTTCCACAACCGCGGAAGAATGCAAGGACCCGCAGCGCGACCTTCCGAAAGGAATGATGTGGGCGATTATCATTTGTACCGTCCTCTATGTTGTGATCGCCTTAGTATTAACGGGCATGGTTAACTACGCCGACTTAAATGTGGGTGATCCCTTAGCCTTTGTCTTTGACAAACTGAATTTAAAATGGATGTCGGGTATCATCGCTGTGAGTGCGGTGGTGGCCATGGCTAGTGTGTTGTTGGTGTTCCAAATGGGCCAACCCCGTATATGGATGAGCATGAGCCGTGATGGTTTGTTGCCAAAGCGATTTTCAAAAGTACATCCTAAATACCATACCCCTTCTTACGCAACGATTGTAACCGGATTTGTAGTAGCGGTACCTGCCTTGTTCCTGAACCTGACGATGGTAACGGACTTGTGTAGTATAGGGACCTTGTTTGCTTTCGTACTCGTTTGTGCTGGCGTACTGGTATTACAGAATAAAAAGGACATTCCGAGAGGTAAATTTAAAACGCCTTATGTAAACTCCAAATACGTGTTTCCGCTATTACTGCTTATGGGTATTGGTATTGCTTTTACGGTGAATAAAGAATCGACGATGGCCTTCTTGACAAATGAAAAGCAAGTAAATGCTCCTGCCGATATTGTTACTTCTTTAAGTAAAGAACAATCGAAACAAGTATTTGATTACTTAGTAGCTCAAAACCCCTCTACTGAAACCACCGATTTGGAAGCATTATTGAGTTCGCTCAACGAAAATGAAACCACTTATAAAGCTGTTGTGGATTCCTTACCGATAGACAATGCGCTTAAATACGAAAGTGGCTTCAGCCTTTTCAAACATAAAATACCGATGTGGATCTTCCTAATCGCTCTCGTATGCTTTGCGGTATGGTCGTGGAGACAAAATTTGTCTTTAATTCCGCTCCTAGGCTTAGTGTGCTGCCTTTATATGATGGCAGAATTGAGCATTTGGAACTGGATTTACTTTACTTGTTGGTTGCTAATCGGACTCACCATCTATTTTGGTTTCAGTCATAAAAACAGCAAACTTCATAAGCAGAGTCTTTAACCCCTTACATCCCGATGACCCTCGGGATTTTTTATTTCCATATTTTAAAATTGAGTTTAAGTTTGTTTTGTTGGATTAAAGAACGCCAATCGATAAATAGCAAGCAGCATACCAGAAACAAACCCAATCCCAAACTAAAGATCGATTGCCATGATACGGCAGTGTGCAATAATTTATCGGTATTCTCAGCACCATACTTACCAAGACTCACTAAAAGTGCATCGCTAGTAAACTTCCCGACAAAGAAGGCCGGAATAATAACTATTGGTCTCATTTTGGCCATTCCTGCCGCTACAAATAAGGGGGTTGTTGGCAACGGCAATAAAGAATACGCTACGATAACCAACTGGCTTTTCCATCCTTTATGGTTTAGGACTTTACCCAAGTAGTGCACATCCTCGTTTTTATCAGGTTTGAAAAGATTCCCTGCGATATAGGGAATATATAAGGTCAGGACATATCGTCCTAGTATCGAACCTGAAACCCCTATCACGATAACCATCCATAAGTTTAGTCCGAAATAAATTTGCAGAAAAACCATAATGGTAAACGCTGGTGGAAAAGGAAACGGCACTACATCAAATAGGAAGGCTCCGAAGAAAACTAGTAGATAAGGCCACCACATAGGCTTGTATTAAAGTCAAAAAATTACTGTGTAAGGTACGGAAATAGTAGCAAATTCCTAGTAAAAGGAGTTCTTTCTTAGGACCATATAAATTTAATTGGGTACCCTAGTCGTCTTATAATTTTATCAATTTCTCCGTACTGCGACCTTTATCGGTCGTCACGGTAACAAAATAGGTGCCTGCCGCCAACGAACTTAAATCAACAGCCGTGGTTTGCTTTGTAGTAAGAATAACTTGTCCCAGCGTGTTTGCTATTGTAACATCCGTAATGATTCCATCATTAGCAACCGCTATACTAAGTTGATTCTGTGTCGGATTAGGATATAGCCTAATTGCAGCAACGGCCTCTGGTTTAGGAATTCCTAAGGTAGTGAATGTCGTAGTGACGGTATTGGTGGTAATAGGATAATTATAATCGAAGTAAATATTTGCATTGTTTGGAATCGCGCTGTTCACTTGAAGCGTACTTTTGGGTTTAATTTTGAATGCAAAATATCCGTGGCTCCCCGCTTCATCTATTGCCGATGCGGGAAGATTTATGCCATCATAAAACACTTCTAATTGGTATCCCGAAGTAAGGGTGCATCGGTAAGGATGACTGCTGCCAATAACCTCTGCCGTGATCCAATCCAGGTTAAAAACTAATAAGTCTTTAAGCACTACATTCTCGGCATAATCCGTTCCCGTATTTTGGAACCGAATCACATAATGCAAATAATCCCCTAATCGATCGATACTAATGCTTTCCCCTTCGAGAACCTCTTTATCATTTGGATCAAAGGAACCCACTACCGTTTGATTATATACTAACACATTATCAGCTGGAGTTTCATCCCCCCCGGATGAAGCAATGGAGAGTTGGTATTGCAACACATCGCCAATATTCACCGCCGGTGTTGCTTGAGGAGAATTTAGATTTAAGTAAACTAACACGTAGCGTGTTTCCATTGGAGCTAAATCTTGAAAGTTCCAGGTCATCGAACTCGCTGTTGAAGTATTGGTGGCAGGAGTAGCCGAAACTGGGGACAAAATTGTTCCATTAAATGCTAACGTAAGTGCCCCAGATTGTAGCTGATTCCCCTTGTTTTTATACACCAGTTGATAAATACAAGTAAACCCAGGACGAGCTCGTTGTTGGGGAATAAGATTCACTTCTAAATCGGGGTGCGTCCCTAGGGGAGTATAACAAAAGGAAGGTGTTATTGTTTCAGAAGTACCCGTGAACGTATAGGAATAACTTTCAGGAGTTACAGTATAGTAATCCGGATTTTCTAAAACAGGAGTTACCGTGATTGTGTTTTGGCCACTATAAAACGTGGCATTACCTTGAAGATTTGAATATGTGTAATTATTGAGGGACGTGCCGTAGTTCAATTTAAATTTTTGGTTTGCTAAGGCAACAGCGCTAGTTCCACAATTTAAGGTCGACGTTACATTGATGGTATTATAACTGCCGCCTATCGCGGAAGTACAATAACTATTTACGGTAATCGAATTGTCAATAGGAACGCCAAGTTCGCCATTATTAGATACTTCCGTCACTTCAGAAGCATCACAACAAATATATTGCAAGTTAGGATTACCATGGAGTTCAGGAGGTAAAGGTGGTGGAATGGCTTTGCTGCTTATCGCTCCTCCGACATTAAAGCCATTTTTTAGATTTAAGTACGTTAGATTGGGATTATTTACGATGCGGTAATATCCTACCGCTGTAGTACTTAGGTCAATGGTCGTCATGGCATTACCATCACACATGAACGTTCTGAGATTAAAACAATTGGTAATAGAGAGGTTTGAGATGCTATTATAGTTAATAACAAGCGCCCCAAGCGCCGCCATATTGTTGATGGTTAATGATGTTAATTGGTTGCTACTGCAATCTAAAATACTTAGATTACTAAAATAGGCAATACCAGTCAGATCTGTTATAGTTTGATTGGTCACTCGAAGTTTGGTTACGGCGAGCGCTTCTTCCATTTGGACTTCCCCATCATCGTTCGTGTCTACATCGGTTAGGTACTGGTTGCTACTATCCCCAACGCAATTGGTATTCACTAAAGCGTTTTTAAAATTGGGATCGGGAATAGCAACGATTTGCGCCTTTGCAAAAAAGCTAATCAGCAGTATCAATAAGTAACTTTTTTTCATATCCAAACCATTTAGAGTTCCTAAAGTTACATAAAATAAGTAAGAAAATAAAAGTCGGACAAAAAACATCCTAAGTATTCTAAAAAACAACTAGTTATATTATGTAAATTTGTACTAGAAAGCAATCCTAAATAGGGTATTATCATGAAAAAATTACTGAATCTTTTAGTAGTCTTGAGTTTCCAAATAGGCTATTTGGCATGGGGTAACGGTAAAAACTTATTTGTTTTTCAAGGAGAAATCGAGCTGTTTAAAAAAGCCGTAAACCATCCGCTTACACTACTTCATCCTATCATAATCATACCATTATTGGGCCAACTGCTTTTATTACTTACTTTATTTCAAAAAGAACCTGGAAAAACGCTAAGCTTTATTGGATTGGCTTGTTTAGGCCTACTGATGCTACTCTTGCTGTTTATTGGAGTATCGGTTCCTGATGTTAAAATTCTTATTTCCGCGTTACCTTTTATTACTTGCAGTGTCTTACTTCTTCGAATCCACAAAAGGCAAGTCATCTAGAAGGAAGGCACCTTAAGGTTTAAGGTAAAGGCCACAACTTTAATCTATTGTAATAGCATCTTCCTACGGTATTTTATGCAAATTTCCTTTGCCACTCGATAAAAATCGGTAGGTGGTTGCCGTATGCTCTGTTTCATTAAATAGTTAAGAAAATTACAATAGAAATCGCAACTTATTCAAATTTTTAGAAGATTTTACATTAAATCAACGTAAATATCATTCACCCAACGGGTATTTATTAACAATTTTATTTAGATTTGGCAAAACAAAAAGCAACCACAATAATACAAACAAACCACAATCATGAGAACAGATATTGTTGTTATGGGCATTATCGGAATTCTTGCTATCAACTTAGCGGTCTTTTTTATTGCCCGGAACAGGACAAGTGATAAAGGATTAAAAAAATACTTAAAGAAAACAAATAAGGAATAATTTGTTGGTTATTTAAATCTCTTTTCACTTTGCCTGACCGTATAACGAAAAAAAATCCGCTAAAGCCTATGCTTTAGCGGATTTTTTAATTAATTCAAGATTGTACTCCTACTATTCCTAGTTCCTTCATGCATTGTTTCATACTTTGATACGTTCGCTCAATATCGTTGTCTAAACCAATAGAAAAACGAATTAGACCATCGGTTAATCCCATTTCATGCTGTTCTTCCAGCGTTATTTCAGAAGAAGTCGATGTACCAGGGGCGCTAAATAAGGTTTTGTAGAAACCTAAACTTACGGCTAAATATCCCAAGTTACGATGTTGCATTAATTCCATTAATTCATTTGCAATTGCGATAGACCCCACGTCCAAGGTCATCATGCCTCCATAGCCATATTCCTGATTAATCATTTGACTGTAAATCGTATGACTTGTATGACTAGGCAAACCGGGATACACTACTTTTAAGCCGTCGTTTTCGAATTTCTGTGCCAAGTACAAAGCATTGTAACTGTGCTGCTTCATGCGTATGTGTAAGGTGCGCAAGTTTTTTAAAATACTAGCCGATCGGAAGCTATCCATCGTGGGTCCGAGTAGCATACTCGCACCGTCATTGACATTTTTAAGATCATTAATGAAGGCTTGAGAAGCACATACTACACCTCCTACCGTATCGCTACTTCCATTAATAAATTTGGTTAAACTATGTATGACAATATCGGCACCTAATTTGGCTGGTGCTACCGATAGTGGTGAGAAGGTATTGTCTACCACTAATTTTATACCATATCGTTTTGCAATAGCTGCAAGGCCTTCAATATCGGCAACTTCTAATAATGGATTACTTACGGTTTCACAATATAACACTTTGGTATTGATAGTAATAGCGGCTTCTACAAGATCTAGTTTAGTAATATCAACAAAATGCGTTTTAATATTCCATTTAGGCAACATATTCTTCATAAAAGCATAGGTTCCGCCGTAAATAGTTCTGCTCGATACGATTTCGTCTCCAGCATTGCACAATTGCAGTAAAACGGGCGTTATCGCTCCCATACCTGATGCGGCCACATTAGCACTCTCTGTTCCTTCCATCGCTGCTAAAGCCTGACCTAAATAAAGGTTCATCGGCGAGGAATGGCGGGAATAAAGATAACAGCCTTCCGCATTACCTTCAAAGGTATCAAACATGGTTTTGGCGGAAAGAAACGTATAAGTAGAACTATCCGATATCGAAGGATTCACGCCGCCAAACTCTCCAAAATACTGCAAATCTTGAATCTTATCGGCAGGATGAAAGGGTTCGTGGGTAAGGTTTTCATTAGACATCATGGTATATTGTTTTTTGTGGTTACTAACGCAAATTTGGATTATTATAATTTTAAAATCAACTAAAATATACTATTACCGAATTTAAAACTATAAAAAATTATTTATTCAACATTTTATTCTATTTTTGATATCATAATAGCTGATTTATAGAAAAGAAAACTAAAAGCAATCTGTAAATCAGTAAACTACTCCTCAATTATGGATGGCATTGATAGAAAATTATTGAACTTATTGCAGCAAGACACGAAAAAAACAACAAAAGAACTGGCTAGCAAATTAGAACTATCCGTTACGGCTGTATATGAACGCATTAAAAAGTTGGAACGCGAAGGCATCATTGCGCAGTATGTCGCCTTATTAAATAGGAATAAAATAGACAAAGGGTTTGTGGTCTTTTGCCATATCAAACTCATCCAACATTCAAAAGAGTTTTTAACACATTTTGAACGCCAAGTGGTAAAGCTCGAAGAAGTACTAGAATGTTTCCATGTGAGTGGCGACTATGATTATATCTTGAAAGTTTGTGTAAAAGACATGGAAGCCTACCGAGAATTTATGGTAACCAAGCTTACGACGCTCCAGTACATTGGTAGTACCCACAGCACTTTTATGATAGGTGAGGTAAAAAACACTACAGAATATACCTTATGAGAACATTAATGATACTGAACCTCAATCCTCTGTTACCCCCTGTTCGCACCCAGTTCAAAAACTTATTTTTTGGATTCAAAACCAAAACTCCCCAATCGATTTCTTTTTGTAGCTACCGATGATGAGGATGGCATTTAAGTTGCGCTCAAAGTAAGGCACCAATTTATCGAAACAAACGTGCACGAGCTTTGCAGGATACTTTTGGGGGAAGAATAAACCTATTGACCGCTTAACAAAAACGTTAGTAAGCGTAAAAACCGACGCCTTTTTTTAAAAGAGATAATCCTTTTAATAGCTTAAAAAAACCAAAAAACATTTGTATTTTTGACATCAAATTTCAAACACACACAAATAAAAAGATATGAGTTCATTTGACGTTGTCATCATAGGATCGGGACCCGGAGGTTATGTATCTGCCATCCGTTGTGCCCAATTAGGTTTTAAAACTGCAATTATTGAAAAATACAGTACTTTAGGAGGTACTTGTTTAAACGTAGGTTGTATTCCTTCTAAAGCTTTGTTAGCTTCCTCTCATCATTATGAAGAACTACAGCATTTTGCTGACCATGGTATTGAAGTAACCGGCAAAGTAAAAGTGCACTTAGAAAAGATGATCGCTCGCAAGCAAGCGGTAGTAGACCAAACCTCTGGTGGAGTAAAGTTTTTAATGGATAAAAATAAAATTACAGTATTGGAAGGATTAGGTTCGTTTGAAGATGCTACGCATGTGAAAGTAACCAAAGCAGATGGCGCTTCTGAAATTGTGGAAGCCAAAAATATAATCATTGCTACAGGTTCAAAACCTTCAACCTTGCCCTTTATTATTGTAGATAAAGAACGAATTATTACTTCTACTGAAGCTTTAAAACTGCCCGAAGTTCCTAAACACCTAATCATTATTGGAGGGGGAGTTATTGGTATTGAACTAGGTCAAGTCTATTTAAGATTGGGTGCAAAAGTATCGGTAATTGAATATTTAGATCGTATTATTCCGGGCATGGATGCAGGTTTATCCAAAGAGTTGACCAAAGTTTTGAAAAAACAAGGCATGAAATTCTATACGTCGCACAAAGTAAAATCGGTTGCTCGTAAAGGTAAAAGCGTTACCGTTGAAGCAGATGATGCTAAAGGTACAACCGTAAGCTTTGAAGGAGACTATTGTTTAGTAGCCGTAGGTCGGCGTCCGTTCACGGACGGATTGCAAGCTGAAAAAGCGGGTGTGAACGTTACGGATCGAGGTATGATTGAGGTGAATGAGCATTTACAAACCAATGTATCAAACATCTATGCTATTGGAGATGTAGTTCGTGGCGCCATGTTAGCACATAAAGCCGAAGAAGAAGGAACTATGGTCGCTGAAATTTTAGCCGGTCAAAAACCGCATATCGATTATAATTTAATTCCAGGCGTTGTCTATACTTGGCCAGAAGTTGCGGCGGTAGGTAAGACCGAGGAGCAATTGAAGGCGGATGGTATTGCGTATAAAGCAGGTAGTTTTCCATTCAAAGCTCTTGGTAGAGCCCGTGCAGGGGGAGATTTAGACGGTTTCGTTAAAATTTTAGCCGATGCGAAAACGGATGAGGTTTTAGGCGTTCACATGATTGGTGCCCGTTGTGCCGATTTAATTGCAGAAGCCGTTACCGCTATGGAATTCAGAGCATCTGCTGAAGATATTTCAAGAATGAGTCACGCGCATCCAACCTTTGCTGAAGCGATTAAAGAGGCCGCTTTAGCCGCTACGGATAATCGTGCGTTGCATGTGTAATAAACTAAATAGAATACAAAAAAAAGCCGCTTCTGAAGAAGCGGCTTTTTTTATGAGAAGTATTTTTTTCTAAACCAAAAAGCAACGTTGACCAAAGCCAGTAATACCGGAACTTCCACTAATGGACCAATAACACCTGCAAACGCTTGACCACTATTCATGCCAAAAACCCCTATAGCGACGGCTATGGCAAGTTCAAAGTTATTTCCAGAGGCGGTAAAGGATAAGGCTACGGCCTCTCTATAATTTGCTCCAATCTTTTTGGAGATAAAAAACATCAAGAAGAACATTAAAGTAAAAAAGATGATTAAGGGTAAGGCCACTCGCAAGACATCTAAAGGTAAACTAATAATGCGCTCCCCTTTTAAGCTAAACATTAGCACGATTGTAAAGAGTAAAGCAATCAAGGTAAGTGGACCAATAGCAGGGAGAAACGTTTTATTAAACCACTTGTCCCCAAAATATTTTTTGATAAAATAACGGCTACACAACGCTAAAAGAAATGGAATACCCAGATAAACACCCACAGTTTTTGCGATTTCCATAAAGGTACTATGCAAGGCTAAGCCTTTGATTCCGAATAAAGGCAACATGATTTCTAAATAAAAATAAGCATAAGCACTAAAAAAGAAAAGTTGCAACAAACTATTTATGCCCACCAAAGCAGCGGTGAGCTCTCTGCTTCCTTCAGCCAATTCATTCCATACAAGTACCATCGCGATACAAGGCGCCAATCCGATTATAATTAAGCCCGTCATGTAAGCTGGATAATCCTTAAGAAACAAAATCGCTAAAAGAAACATTACTAATGGCCCAACAATCCAAGTGATTAAAAATGAAAACAAAAACAATTTTGGCTTATGAAACAACAATGGAATCTTTGAAAACTCAATTTTAGTCAAGGGCGGATACATCATTACAATTAATCCTATTGCTAAAGGAATGTTTGTAGTTCCCATCGTTAAGGTATTGATAACATTAGGAATAGCCGGCGCAAAATACCCAAGCCCTACTCCTACGATCATGGCTACTAGTATCCACAAGGTTAAATACTGATCTAAAAAATTTAATCGTTTTTTACTCCCCATTATTGTTTGATTTTAGAAAAGACGTAAAACAACTCTGAAGCAATCTCTAAACTGCGCTCGGCATACTTTTCATCCATTTGATCTGTCCCATCAAATACTTTTGGGTCCGCATAACGAATGGGAAAGCGCTTCTCCGCTCCGGCAATAAAGGGACATCCTTCATCTGCAGCAGAGCAGGTCATAATAGCGGCATACTTTGAAGTGGGGTTAAACAGATCATCAAATACCTTGGAAAACCCTATAATTGGCAACGTATCATTCTGATATTTTATAACATAAACGGGATTACTTCCCGAACTTAAGGACGCTATTTGAAATCCTTGATCAACTAATGTAGTAGCGACTTTCGGATAAAGTGCGGTTACCTCTGTGCCTCCAGAATAGCAAAAGCAATCTTTTATTCCATGATGGTACGCCATAGTTTGAGCCCAAATTTGCGACAAATGACTTCTTCGCGAATTGTGTGTACAAATAAAATTGAGACGTATTTCCTCAAGATTATTTACTTTATTAGCGATGTACGCGATCAAGGGTTGTAAAATTGCTTTACGCTCCTCGGTAAGTTGCATCATACCTGCTTGTTGAATCGTTTGGGAAAGGCGTGGGTTCATTCTTATCTTCTTCTTTTAAAACCGCAAAATAAAAAATTCTGCAGGGTATCAAATGGCGTTGTGTGGTCTTCTATAAAACTACCTTCGAGTTCAAATTCGCGTTCAAAAACAAAACGCATGCTTTCTGAATTATATTGTTTCACGTCTAGACCGCTACATTTTAGAGGTCCATCCTCAGAGAAAACCCCAAGGAGCATTTGACCTGTTTGCGATATCGCTGTATTAGCGATAGCAGCATAACTTTCAATAGCAGGAACTGTGGTTTGGAAATGAAAGCAAGCCCGGTCGTGCCAAAAATCATACTGTTGCGTTGGAACAAAATCCAATATATCTGACTCAAGATAGGTTACTAAATGGGCCCTATGACCAAGTCGGTTTTTACTCCGGAGTAGCGCCTGACCTGATATGTCAAGCAAAGTAACATTGGTATATCCCAAATCCAATAAGGCATCGATTAAATAGCTATCTCCCCCTCCTACATCTATAATCCTTGCACTCAAAGGCAATTGCAGTGCGGTAATATAATCAATGGAAGTTTGCGGGTAGGTTTGATACCAACTCACCTCCTTTTCGTTTTTGGTTGTAAATACGGTTTCCCAATGTACTTTTTTTATCATAGACTTTTGTGTTAGCAGCAGTTTGTTTCGTTACTACAACAAGTAAGATTAGTTTTACCCTCACTTAGTCTAACTTTTATTTTCTCACGAGTAATCCCACAATTTTCTTTTGCTAAACAATCGGTTTGTTTTCCCGTCAATAAAAAGTGCTTACCATCAAATTCTAGGTTATACTTTCCTATCGTGACGTTCCTTTGGTATTCCACTTCGATATCAAGCTTTGGTAAACCCAAAACCTTTTCGGAACGCTCGATGATTGTGACTAGGTTGTCGGGATGCAACTGATGATGATAATCATTGGCCTCCCACGATTGAAAATTTGCAACCTCTTCCTTACGTACTTTTCCGCCACAATCAATAAAGTGTTTCGTTACTTTACCTATCTCTGTGAAGTGAAAATGGTAAGGAACAAATGTTCCGTCTGGTAATTGAAATGCGACATTGGATAGGTTTCGCAGTTCAGCTTTTAATTGAGCTATAGTCATTATTTAGTGCTGTTTAAATTTAATTTAACGTTGAATTAACAACACTTATTTTTGAGTTGGTTCCCTATGGCTTTAAAATGACTTTCAATTTTATGAATAGCCTCTTCATTAATACAATAACAGATGGCTGTCCCCTCTATACTCCCTTTAATGATGTTTGCATTCTTCAGTTCTTTTAAGTGTTGGGAAATAGTTGGTTGCGCCAGCGGCAATTCGTTTACAATATCACCACAAATGCAGTGGTCTACTGTTAATAAATAGTCTACGATTGCCACACGGGCAGGATGGGACATTGCTTTAAACAATGATGCCATTTCATTATGAGCTTCCGAAAATGAAGCGGATTTGGATGCTCCCATAGTGCATTAGTCTTATATATCGCAATATTACGATAAAACAATAATACAAAACCTTTTTTAGTTAAAAAAAATAATAAGCTAGCATAATTAGGTACCGTTAATACTAAATATTTTCATTACTTTTGGCACTTAAAAAAAATACAATATGGCATCCATAACCTTAGGAGGAAATCCAATACACACTAATGGTGCATTACCCGCAGTTGGGAGCAAAGCACCAAATTTTCAATTACTTAAAACCGATTTAAGTGCGGCTACTTTAGCTGACTTTGCAGGGAGCAAGTTGGTCCTTAATATATTCCCAAGTATAGATACAGGCACTTGTGCTACTTCAGTTAGAACGTTTAACGCTGATGCTAGCCAATTAACGAATACCAAAGTATTGTGTATTTCACGTGACTTACCCTTTGCACAAAAACGTTTTTGTGGAGCAGAAGGATTAGAAAATGTGATCAATTTATCAGATTTTAATACGGGTAGCTTTGGAAAAGATTACGGATTAGAAATAACGGACGGACCTTTAGCTGGTTTGCATTCGCGCGTAGTCATCGTACTGGATGAAAATGGTACTGTGGTCTACACTGAGCAAGTTTCTGAAATTGCTAACGAACCTAATTATGCCGCTGCGTTGGCAACTTTATAATCAATTTGCATATGGAATTTCAAAAAGACAACGCCTTTTTAAGCGGACGGATTAAAAGTGTGGGTTTTGCCGTAAAAGGATCTCTTAAGTTAATTGGTACTGAACACAGTGTTATGATCCAATTTTCTATCGGCGTGTTAAGTGTTATTGCTGGGTTTTATTTTCAAATTGATCGTTACGAATGGATGATGCAAATCATGGCGTTCGGAATTGTTTTAGCCATTGAAGGCTTAAATACCGCAGTAGAGAAAATTGCTGATTTCATTCATCCCGAATTTCATGAAAAAATTGGTTTCATTAAGGACATAGCGGCCGGAGCCGTATTATTTGCCGCCACTGCCGTAGTTATTGTATTGTGCATCATATATGTACCTAGATTTCTCTATTAATTCTTTTAAATTTCTATTTTTATAGCGTTATACATCACTCATGGCAAAAACAGTAAAAAAAGAAACTTCAGGTAAACCGAAAGATCCCAAAGATGAATTAAAAATTCTAAAGACCAAAAAGCAATATCGGATTCTTTTTGGATTCCTTTTGGTATTAATTTCGATAGCGTTCCTCGTTTCTTTCATTTCGTTTTTTGTTACCGGTCAAGCAGATCAGAGTGCAGTAGATGCCTTTACAGACCGAAACGAAGGAGTAAATAATTGGCTAGGAAAGTTTGGTGCTTATATAGCAGATTTATTTATTTATCGAGGTTTTGGAATCGCTTCTTTCTTATTTGTGAAATTATTGTTCCTAAGTGGTGCCTTTCTCATTTTAGAGTTACCGATTAAAAAATTAAAGAACACTTGGTTTTGGGACTTGTTTGCGCTTGTAATACTTTCCATAACCTTTGGCTTTTTTGCTACTACCCTGCCGGAGTTAGGAGGAACCGTAGGGTATGAAATGAATTTATTCATTCAAGACTATATCGGAAAAACAGGAACCTTTTTGGTAATTGTACTCGCCATTGTTGTTTATATCATTTTCAAAATAAAAGTTTCCCCTGATGCTATCAAGTCGTTCTTTGAGAAAAAACACAAAGAAATCAAAGATGACATCAGTCAAATGGCCGCCGCTACAGAGGCTAAAGGGATGGAATATAATTTAGAAGAATATGCGTTGAACGAAGCCTTGGTGGAAGAAGAGGAAATTATTGAAGAACCAACCTTAAAAACATCAACTTTTGAAATCAATAAAGAAGTATTAAAGCCTACTATCGAAAACTCTTCAGAAATCACGTTAGAGCCTACCATAAAACAAAATTCACCTGTATTACAACAGGAGCTAGTTCACCAGGAACCTATCAAAAGCATTATTGAAACTAATGATGAAGCTTTTGTAATTGAACAAGCTGCAGATGAAGACACTATAGAAGAAAATTTGGCAGCAAGATTAGTGGCCGACTTCGGGGAATTTGACCCAACCCTTGAATTATCAAATTACAAATTCCCTACCATAGACTTATTGAAAGAATACAGTTCAGTAGGCATTACCATTAATCAAGAAGAATTAGAAGAAAATAAAAATAAGATTGTAGAAACCTTACGGAACTACAAGATTGATATTGCACAAATCAAAGCTACCGTAGGTCCCTCGGTAACCTTATATGAAATCGTGCCGGAAGCCGGTATCCGTATCTCAAAAATCAAAAGTTTAGAAGACGATATCGCATTATCTCTAGCCGCATTAGGAATTCGTATCATTGCCCCTATTCCTGGAAAAGGAACAATTGGAATTGAAGTTCCTAACAAGAACCCTACGATGGTTCCCATGAAAACAGTAATTGCCTCGGCTAAATTCCAAGAAGCTGAAATGGAATTACCAATTGCTTTAGGAAAAACCATTTCCAACGAAACTTTTGTGGTAGACTTAGCCAAAATGCCTCACTTATTGATGGCCGGAGCTACAGGTCAAGGAAAATCAGTTGGATTAAACGCCGTCCTGACTTCCTTACTATACAAAAAACACCCCGCAGAAGTTAAGTTTGTGCTTGTTGACCCTAAGAAAGTTGAGCTAACGCTTTTCAATAAAATTGAGCGCCATTACTTAGCTAAATTACCCGATACAGAAGACGCAATCATCACCGACAATAACAAAGTAATTAATACTTTAAATTCTCTTTGTTTAGAAATGGACAATCGCTACTCCTTATTAAAGGATGCTATGGTGCGTAACATTAAAGAATATAACGAGAAGTTCAAAGCACGTAAATTAAATCCGGAACACGGACACCGTTTCCTACCCTATATTGTACTAGTAGTAGACGAATTTGCCGATTTAATCATGACCGCTGGTAAAGAAGTAGAAACCCCTATTGCACGTTTAGCGCAATTAGCCCGTGCCATCGGAATTCATTTAATTATTGCAACCCAACGTCCCTCGGTAAATGTAATTACGGGGATGATTAAAGCCAACTTCCCGGCACGTATCGCCTTTAGAGTAACTTCTAAGATTGATTCAAGAACCATCTTAGACTCAGGGGGAGCTGACCAGCTTATTGGTCGTGGAGATTTACTATTCTCCAATGGTAACGATTTAGTAAGGGTACAATGTGCCTTTGTCGATACCCCAGAAGTGGAAAAAATTGTTGACTATATTGGCTCCCAAAAAGCATATGCTAGCGCTTACCTCTTACCGGAATATGTTGGTGAAGACGGAAGCAGTGTAAACTTAGAATTTGATATCACAGAGAGAGATAGCATGTTTAGAGAAGCTGCCGAGATAATTGTAACCGCCCAACAGGGTTCGGCATCATTATTGCAGAGAAAATTGAAACTGGGTTACAACCGCGCTGGTCGTCTAATTGATCAACTAGAAGCCGCAGGTATAGTAGGTCCGTTTGAAGGAAGTAAAGCACGGAGTGTGAACATTACTGATTTAACTTCACTGGAGCAGTTTTTTAATAATGAACAAAACAATACCTAAAATGAACAAATTTCTATCGATTGCCCTGTTATTCTTTGTGGGTTTAAGCAGTCAGGCTCAAGATAAAAAAGCTAAAGATTTATTGGACCAAGTTACCGCAAAAATAAGAACCTACAGCAACATCTCTATCGATTTTAAGTACACCCTAACTAACGCTAAAGAAAACATCAACAAAGAAAGTAAAGGAAACCTTTTACTAGAAGGAAACAAGTATTTACTGAACTTTATGGGAGTAACTAAGATTTATGATGGAAAAAAAAGTTATACGATTGTTCCTGAAGACGAAGAAGTTACCATTTCTAGTTTGAATGATAATGACGACAAAGCCATAACTCCCGCTAAAATGCTAACCTTTTTCAATAGTGGATACAAATTTTCTTGGGACATTTTACAAGACGTTAAAGGACGAAAAATTCAATACATAAAATTGATTCCTACTAGCGCAAAAGACCAACGTAAAGAACTGTTGTTAGGTATTGATTCACAGACAAAAAATATTTACACCGTTATTGAGATTGGGAAGAACGGCACTAAAACTACCCTAACTGTTAATTCTTTTAAAACCAACCAACCATTATCCAAAAATCAGTTTACCTTTGTAGCGAGTAAATATCCTAAATACTATATCAATAAAATAGATTAAGCTCGGGTGAAAATACTGGACAAGTACTTATTAAAATCCTTCTTAATTACATTTGCTACGGTATTTGTAATCCTCTTTTTCATTTTTGTACTGCAAGTCGTATGGCTGTTCATCTCAGAATTGGCCGGAAAAGATTTGGACCTTATCATGATTGGGAAATTCTTGTTATTCAAGATGCCTAGTGTTGTGCCCTTAGTACTTCCATTATCTGTTTTATTAGCTTCCATTATGACCTTTGGTAGTCTTGCCGAAAATTATGAGTTTGCTGCTATGAAATCATCTGGAATCTCTTTGCAAAGGGCGATGCGAAGCCTGACTTACTTTATTTTATGTCTCAGTTTTGTTGCTTTTCTATTTGCCAACAATGTAATTCCCTATGCCGAATATAAGTTTGTCAATTTCAGAAGAAACATCGCCCAAGTAAAACCAGCGATGGCCATCGCAGAAGGACAATTTAGCGAAATTGGAAGCTATAATATTAAGGTAGAAAAGAAGTCGGGAAACAATGGAAAATACCTTGATTTAGTTACCATTCACAAAAAATCAGATATGGGTGATGGTAGTAAAACCGTAATCAAAGCTAAAAAAGGAGAACTAGTAAGTAATGAAGACTCCAATGTGTTGAAATTGGTATTAAAAGATGGTAATTATTACGAAGATATAACTCCTCAAAAATATGACGACCGCGTTAAGCGTCCCTTCGCAAAAAGTGCTTTCAAAAGATATGTCTTGAATATCGATTTGTCGAAATTAAATAATGCTAATTTAGATGAAGGGCAAATCACCAATACAAACACCATGCTTACAGTAAGTGAATTAAAGTATACTTTGGATTCCTTACAAAAGAATTATACAAAAGATGTTTTATCCTATTCAGAAAACCTTTATCAACGTTCGTTAAACAGTGGATCAAACATTAAAAACACAGGTAGTACAGTAGTCTTAAACAAACAAAATTTAGTTAAGAACTATAAACCGGAGGAAAAGACACAAATTTTGCGAGTTGGAGGCAGTTATATAGACGCTATCTCTTTTTCCTTAGAGAATTCTAAATTCGAATTAGATGAAAGAGAAAAAAATATAAACGAACACTGGATTGCTTTGTACGATAAATTTGTAATCGCTTTTTCTTGTATCTTGATGTTTTTTATTGGTGCTCCATTAGGTGCGATCATCCGAAAAGGAGGATTAGGATTGCCTATCGTATTTGCGATTCTTATTTTCATCACGTTCCATTTCATTAATACCTTCGGAAAGAAGGTAGCCCAAGAAAATGGAATTCCGGCATTCCTAGGATGTTGGCTTTCGACTCTAGTACTATTACCCTTAGCCGTAATATTGACCAAACGAGCAACCGAGGATAAAGGGGTAAACCTAAATTTAGATTGGTTAACCAACCTCTTTAATCGTATCTTCCCAGCCAAGCAAGAAGTACTTGTGCGCACTAGTGCTATAGACAGCTCTACTAACGGTCGAATGGCATTTGAAGATAATGTCCCTAAAACTAATATGCAAGTTGAAGATACAACAACCAACATCCTACCTATTGATTTTGATAAGGTTTTATTACTACGCAAATCATACCAGCCATACAGCTTGGTAGCCTTAATAAGCTATTTAGCCTTATTAGCGCTAGTATGTTTAAACTTATTGGAAGGAACTACCTATTTCGTAATTTCAGGGAGCTTAGCTCTACTGTTTTTTACAAGTGCGTGGAAATCTCAACAACTTATCAATTCAATTAATGCTATTTACCACAGAACAAATGAACTGGCTATTATTTCTGTTTTACTGGGAGGGTTTCCTTTTTATATCTTGTTTTACCTTTTCAATAGCAGTTATTTAAAAGAAATTACTTCAAATACGAACGTCTAATGGACAACAACCACAACACTAAAATACAATTGAATACCATTGCAGAAGCTATAGAAGACATCCGTCAAGGAAAAGTCATTATAGTTGTAGACGATGAAGACCGCGAAAATGAAGGAGACTTTTTAGCTGCCGCCGAAAAAGTGACACCCGAAATGATCAATTTCATGGCAACACACGGACGAGGATTAATATGTGCACCTTTAACTGAAAAGCGATGCAACGAATTAGAATTACACTCGATGGTTAAAAATAACACCGACCATATGGAGACTGCCTTTACAGTATCGGTGGATTTGAAAGGAAATGGTGTTACGACTGGTATATCGGCCGCTGATAGAGCTAAGACAATCCTAGCCTTAGTCAATGAAGAAACTAAACCTTATGATTTAGCTCGTCCAGGACATATCTTTCCTCTCACGGCAAAACAAGGAGGTGTATTACGCAGAACAGGCCATACCGAAGCCGCTATTGATTTTGCCCGCTTGGCCGGATTCAAACCTGCTGGTGTAATTGTCGAAATTATGAATGAAGATGGAACTATGGCTCGTTTACCCCAACTAGTAGAAGTAGCCAAACGATTTGATTTAAAATTGGTTTCCATTGAAGACCTTGTGGCCTACCGCATGCAGCACGACAGCTTGATCGTAAAGAAAGAAGATTTCGAAATCGAAACTCGATTTGGTACTTTCCGATTGCGTGCCTACCAGCAAACAACTAATAAACAAGTTCACTTAGCCTTAACAAAAGGTACCTGGAACTTGGGCGATACGGTTCTAACACGGATCAATTCGACACAATCAAACAACGATATTTTAAATACCTTAACAAATGATATCGATAAGAAGTTGGAAGAACTATTCCAACACATAAATAAGGAGGAAAAAGGAGCCGTTTTATTTATCAACCAAGAAATCGATTCTTCTGATTTATTAAGCCGTTTAATCGAGTTAAAGCAGTTACAAAGTGAAGGCATTCGAAAGGCACCACAAATTAAAATGGATGTTAAGGACTTTGGAATTGGAGCCCAAATTTTGCATGATATCGATGTGGCTAAAATAAGATTACTGACCAATACGCAGCAAACAAAGCGCGTGGGAATGATCGGTTACGGTTTAGAAATTACAGAATACGTACCATATTAATAAAAAGCACTCATTTTAAGTTGCGGTAATTAACAGACATTGAAAGGAATAGCCACCACACATAAAAATAACTGCATTTTTTATCCATTTTCTTTTTGCAAAATGAAAAAGGTTGCTATATTTGCAACCGCTACAAGCAATTGGGGCACGACTTATTGGAGAAATGGCAGAGTGGTCGATTGCGGCAGTCTTGAAAACTGTTGACTGTAACAGGTCCGGGGGTTCGAATCCCTCTTTCTCCGCAAAAGAAAACCGATTAGGAAACTAATCGGTTTTTTTATTTTAAGTTGGCGTCAAAAGCTAGCTTTTGTAAGCTGTTTTCTTATGCTCAGGTTCACCCTCCAAGGAGCAACGAAGTTAATCTCTAATAATAACACTTAGTAAATAATTTAAAAAAAGATAGATTTTTTGTTACTTTGAACAAAATAAGAGCAGCCTAAGATCTGATTGAGCCCTTATGTCCTATACCTATTGACTAAGCACAATATACATCAAGGAGACAACCGACCTGTTCTTGGCAAGCAAAAAATCGAATCGCTATGAAATACTTCTTTGAAACTTTAAAACTAAAAAACGAAACCCTATTCTACTTTGGTCTGCTATGCGTATTGGGAATTGCAATTTGTTTGGTTTTAAGTAAACTTAACCCAAATCATATTTTAGGAGTAAGCGGTTGGATCAAACCTTTTAAATTTTTTATTTCAACAACGATTATGGCATGGACTATGGGATTCTATATGCACTATTTAGAAAATCAAAATCAAGTTTCAATCTACAATTGGAGTATGATTTTATTTTTATCGATTGAAATTATACTTATTACCTATCAAGCTTCTAGAGGTCGTATCTCCCATTTCAATCAAGAAGATACTGCCGGACGAGTAATTTTTGGTATAATGGCAATTGCCATAACCCTGTTTATGTTGCATACCGCTTATATCGCAGTGCTGTTTTTCACGCAAGTCAATTTCCACGCACCTGCGCTATTGATTTTAGCCATTAAACTAAGTCTAATCATAACAGTACTATTTGCCTTTGAAGGCTTTGCAATGGGTGCGCTTCTTAAACACACCGTGGGGTTTAGTGACGGTTCGGAGGGTCTTCCTTTAGTTAATTGGAGTAAACACTATGGCGACTTGCGAATTGCTCATTTTTTCGGAATGCATGCTTTGCAAATAATTCCCTTGCTCACTGTTTTAATAGCTAGGAATAAACAAGAGGTTTGGCTAATTGCACTACTCTATTTAGCATTTGTTACGTTTACTTTACTGCAAGCCCTTATGGGTAAACCATTTATAAAACTTTAAATTACTACCCACGTTGTAACAAATAATAAATGTTTGATACCTATTTAGTATTTCACTTTTTATGTTGATGAACAAAAAAATATATTCCGATGCAACGGGAAACGAATTACGCCTCTCAAGCGTATTGCAAACAGAACAACAGGTATACTTTACTACGTTTTCTGCCAAGTATGTCGTATCGGGAGATGAAAACTATACGATAAACAATAGAAAAGTCAAGGTAAAGCAAGGTGAATATGTAATTGGAAATAAAAACACTGCTTCCTCTGTTTTAATTGATAATTCCAAACCGGTGATGGGAATTTGCGTCGATGTTGCCAAAGATTTAATCAACGAAGTGGTCAATTACCAATTCGAAAATCCAATTTCATTTTCAGATTTTTTATTCGAACATGAATGGATGGCTCAAAAATACGAAGTACAACACACACACCTAGGATACGCCCTTCAGCAATTATCTAAGGAATTTGATAATTTAAAAACAGAAGGAACTAAGGTAAATAATGAATTATTTTACGCCATCGCAGAATGCATCGTCAAAGATCAAAGTATCGCATTTGAAAGTTTTTCTAAATTAAACTCAGTAAAACAAGAAACAAATAGTCGCTTATTCAACTTCATATGCGATGCAAAAAACTACATCGATGACTTTTATCTCGACAAAATAACAATTGAAAATATTGCTAGTGCGTCTAAACTTTCAGAATATCATTTCATCCGACTTTTTAAAACAATCTATAACATAACCCCATATCAGTACATACTGCAAAAAAGACTAGCCTATTCTAAAGAATTGTTGGCACAAAATCTAGCCATTCAAGATATTGCCTTTCTAACTTCGTTTGCGGACAGTGCGGCTTATTGCAAATCCTTCAAAGCAACTTATGGATTCACTCCAAAACAGTTTATAAAACAAATTAGCAATTTTTGACAATTTTCTTTCCGCGCTTCAATTTACTTTTGAAGTAATAAAATCATAAAGTGAATTTAAAAACGGAAACATGGTAAAATTTATTATTACAACTACAATCTTTCTATTAGCTAGTCTCAATACTATTTTCGGACAAGAAATTTCGTGGAAAAAAGTAAATACTGAACCGTATGCCGGCAAGCAAGATGATATCACATTCGTTGATCAAAGTACAGGATGGTATGTTAATGGCTATGGCAAAATTTTCCATACCGTTGACGGTGGAACAACATGGGAAAAGCAATTAGAACAAAAAGGTAGCTTCTTCAGAACGATAGCTTTTATTGATAAAAACGTCGGATTTGCTGGAACAGTCGGAACTGAATATTTTCCAAATGTAACGGATACTATTCCGTTGTACGGTACTAAAGATGGCGGTAAATCCTGGAAACCAGTGACCTATAAAGGACCCTATGTGAAAGGTCTATGCGCAATGGATATTGTGAAAGAACAATACATCAATCATGGTAAAATTGACTACAAAGTTCATCTGTTTGCTGTCGGACGCGTTGGTAGCCCTGCCAATAGCATGATTTCGCATGATGGTGGAGAAACATGGACTTCCCATAGCATGAACGCCGACTGTAAAATGGTATTTGACATCAAAATGTTCAACAAGAAAGAAGGTTTTGCTTGTGCTGCTACCAGCGACGATATCACACAATCTAACGCTTTAATTTTAAAAACTTCCGATGGCGGAGAAACGTGGCAAAAGGTATATCAATCTACAAGACTCTATGAAACTACCTGGAAAGTCTCTTTTCCAACGAAAGAGGTTGGATATGTAACGATTCAATCCTATAATCCCGACCCAACTATAAAACAACAAAGAATTGCCAAAACTACTGATGGAGGGAATACCTGGACAGAAATTAACTTGACGGAGGATGCCACAGCTCGCGAATTCGGAATCGGATTTATCGATGAAAATCACGGATTTGTAGGCACCATAAACAGTGGCTTCGAAACAAAAGATGGCGGGCTCACTTGGGTAAAGATCGATTTAGGTAGAGCTTGCAATAAAATCCGAATCTATAAAGACGAAAAAGATAAAGTATACGGTTACGCTGTAGGTGTTAATGTATTTAAATATAATTAAAATGAAAAGTGTCAAAAAATATTTACTTGTGTTGATTTTACCATTTTTTGCCATAAATGGTATAGCACAAAAAGGTGACATCAAGCAAAATTTAGTCGGAAAATGGAAAATGGATACCGAATTGATGAAACCGGTTATCGAAAAAATGATGAACGAAAATCCTCAAACGGCAAATCTTGAAGCACTCAATAAAAATATAGCAGTCTCAACGGCCTTAAGCCAAATTTCAGAAAACAGCATTGAATATAAAATAGACGGCACAATGGTCAATAGTTCTTCAAAAGGAGTGGCGATTGGAACATGGAAATGGGACATTGCAACCGAAGAATTGACAACAAAGTCTGAAAATAAACCAGAAAAAAAATTTAAAATAATATCCTTAACCAAAACAAAACTTCACTTAAAAACGCAAGATAATAAAGACCTGTACTTAACCTTATTATAGGACCAGTTTACTGTTTAATCTAATAAAAGGTCCAACGAACAATTACTTCGAAATGGAAACTAAAAACCCACAATTAAAAAAAGCCTTAAGAACAATCCCGATAATGATTATCTGTTCTGGTATTGGTTTTTTTGCTGCCAAAATGGGAATTGCGGCTTCTTCTGGAATGTCAAAACAGGCAGTTTTAGTACTTGCACTACTATTTATCCCCCTGTTTTTTATCGTCATTGCAATCCATGAAGCCGGCCATGCTATGGCAGGAGTTTGGATGAATTTTAATTTCAAAACCTATATAGTCGGGCCCTTATTGTGGGAAAAAAATAACAATCGATGGCAGTTCAAATGGAATAAAAACATCAATACGGCGGGAGGAATGGTGATCTGCATGCCGATAGGCAATGACAACCTCCCGAAACGTTTTGCTATTTATGCTGCTGGGGGACCAATAGCCAGTTTCTTACTCGCTCTGATTACATATACTGCTTATTGTTTATTGCCTCAAAATATACCTTCTTTTGAAATCCTTCGGTCGGTCTTATTTATAATTGCTATCCTTTCTGTAATCATTTTTTTATGCACTGCTTTTCCTATGCAAGCCAACGGATTTTCTTCTGATGGAGCACGCATCTTTCGTTTAATGCAAGGCGGAGATACCGCTCGATTTGAATTACTATTATTAAAATTAGTAACGAATGCTTCTGATGGCGTGCGGCCACGCGACATGGATTGCAACGAACTCAGTGAAGCCGCTATTTTAGCAAAAAAACTAAAGGCACCATTTGAAGTCTACATCCACAGTTTCTTACATCAAGCAGCATTCGATAAAGGCAACAGCAGCCAAGCAGAAATTCATTTAACAGAGTACATAAACAATATCGAATCAATTCCAAAAGGCATTCAAAATATTGTGTGGTTAGACGCGGCGTTCTTCTATGCTTACGCAAAAAATGATCTAGAAATTGCCACATGGTACTGGAATAAATTCGAACCCGCACCTTTAATTCCAAAAGCGCAAATCCTTGCCACGAAAGCAGCAATCCAATTGTTAAATGGTGAAAACGAATTGGCTATTACAAATCTTGAACAGGCAGAAAATGAGTGTGCTAACATGCTTGATCGTGGATTAGGAATTGCATTAAGAGAAAAAATTCAGTTTTTAAAAAGCAGGACCACTTAATTTCAATTAGTTCTCGACTGTAGTTCATAAGATATTCTTTCTATAATTGGAAGGCGTACACCCCTTTTTACTTATAAAAACCCTATTAAAATAACTCAGTGTTTCAAAACCACATTCATAAGAAACTTGACTGATGGAATGTTCGGATTGCACCAGTAACCGACAAGCTTCATTTATTCTTAATTCATTTAGATAATCAGAATACGTTTTCCCGGTGGCCTTTTTAAAAAATTTACAAAAGTTACTTTCAGTCAAATAAAGCAGATCCGCTACTTCCTTCAATGCAATTTTATGGTGAAAATTATGCTGTATATATAAACATACTTTATTAATCCTCATCTCACTTTTCTTAGAAGCAATAGTATGAAAGCTATTTGGAGCAATAGTAAGGTTTGGCATTTTAGATAACAAATCCAAAATCGAAAGTAACAGGACAATCCGATCGATTCCATGGGATTCCGTTAACGCAATAATTTTAGAAACTATAGTGTCATTCGACTCAAAACTAATTCCCTTAACTGCTGTGTCTAATAGCTCCTTGATTCTTAGGCTTTCATTAATAGCTAAAAAAGGGGCTATGAATTCTTTTGAAAACTGAATGACTATGGCTTCACAAGTGACCTCTTTCTCCAACTTGCTCGACCAAGTATGCGGCAAATTACTTCCTAATAAAACTAAATCACCGTCGCTAAAATAGTTATAGGAGTTACCTATTATACGATAACCTGTTCCATTTAGGATAAAGGTCAACTCATATTCTGGATGATAATGCCACTTAAACTCAAAAAAGGGGACTTGGAAACGATAAGCATAAAAGCTCGAACTTCCTTTTTCCGAGGGTATGTCTTCTAATTTGGCTTTCATAGCTTATTATATACTTATTGTAGTACTATTTTTCAAATATAATTCAATATAGTCTCACTATTCAACAATTTAATGTTAAATCACTTGCAATTGAAATCATAATTTTGAAATTCAAACATTGATTTACAACTAGTAAATAGTAAACCTTTAATTAGTAACATAAAGAAAACAATGCAAACACTACCCCCATCTATTAAAGCAACCCTCGATGAGCCTTATTTGCTATCTCTAGAACAAATTGATTTTTATCAAAAAAATCAATTTATAAAATTAAAAAATGTCTTAAATCCAGAAACAGTTCAATTCTTTAATGATGCAATAACAAAACAAGTTAACGAAATGAACCAAGAGGAAACAGCTCTAGAAGACCGCACGACATACGGAAAGGCTTTTTTGCAATTATTCAATTTATGGTTTGAAAACACAATCGTAAAAGAATTAATATTTAGTAAACGAATTGCAAAATTAGCTTCAGAATTAATGCAAGTGAATGGTGTTCGTTTATATCACGATCAAGCTTTATTTAAAGAAGGCGGTGGCGGAATAACGCCTTGGCATGCTGACCAGTATTATTGGCCTTTAGAAAGCGACAAAACCGTTACAGCATGGATTCCTCTTCAAGAGACACCTTTTGAAATGGGGCCGCTAGAATTTAGTGCTGGAAGTCATACCATTATTGAAGGAAGAGAACTAGAAATTGGAGATGAAAGCGAAGAAATTATTCAAAAAAAATTACGAGTAACCGATTTTGAACATGTAATTGAAGCATTCGATATAGGTGAAATCAGCTTTCATTCTGGCTGGATTTTCCATCGCGCTGGGGCAAACATTACTAATGAAATGAGAAAAGTAATGACTATCATTTACATGGAAAAAGACATGATTTTAAAAGACCCAGAAAATAAAAACCAAATAAACGATTGGAATACGTGGTGTCCAGGTGCTAAAATTGGTGAAATCATCAACTCCCCTATCAACCCGATTTTATATGCTAAATAAAATGAAAATAAAATACATCTGCACGTATTGGGGCAGCGAGCAACTTTCTGCAAAAGACTTTCTTTCAAAAGTTCTGAAACATGGGTACGATGGTGTTGAAATTAATTTTCCTGATGACCCCCATTTTATTACTGAATTCATAGAAGAAATTAAAAATATCAGAGCTACTATAAATAATGATTTTATTTTTATTGGACAACAAGTATTGTCTAATAAAAGAGAAAGTATAAACGAATACACTGAAAGATTGGTAGATCGTTTAGATTTTCTAACCTCTTTAAAACCAAATTATATCAATTCCCATACTGGAAAAGACTTTTATGAATTTAGCGATAATTGTAAAATAATTGAAATCACGGAACAGATTGCTCGAAGTTCAGGGATTCCTATTTGGCATGAAATCCATCGAGGCCGGTTTTCCTTCCATTTAAAGACACTCTTGAAATATCTTGAAATATTCCCGCAACTAAAATTGATTGCTGATTTTTCACATTTCTGTGTTGTGTCGGAAAGTAATCTGGTTGACCAAAAAGAATTACTAACTAAGATTTATCCGAATATCAGACATATTCACGGGCGCATCGGATTTGAACAAAGTCCTCAAGTAAACAATCCTTTTGCACCAGAATGGAGCAATCACCTTAATCAGTATATGATTTGGTGGAAGGAAATTATTGAATTTCAAATAAAAAGCAACAGTACACAATTTACCATCACACCAGAATTTGGCCCCTTTCCATATATGCCGACTGAGCCATTTACAAAGACCCCCCTTTCCAATCAATGGGACATCAACTGGCAAATGAAAAATCATCTAGAACAAAACCTTTTAACTAATGGATAAAAACAATAATAACTACATTCTTTTTATTGCACTCAGTGCCGCACTCGGAGGCTTATTATTTGGATATGACACCGCTGTCATTTCTGGAGCTATAGGTAATTTAACTTTGTATTTTCATTTAACTCCTTTTGAAACAGGTTGGGCGATCTCAAGTGCACTAGTTGGCTGCTTAATTGGTTCGCTCTTTTCTGACTATTTAAGCCATAAATTCGGGCGTAAAGTTACTATGCTGATTACTGCTATACTATTCATTCTAAATTCAATTGGAACTGCGCTACCGGCCTCATTTTCTATGTTTGTGTTATTTCGCATAGTAGGCGGAATTGGAGTAGGTATTGCCTCCATGGTTGTTCCAATGTACATTGCAGAAATCGCACCGCCCAAAAGACGTGGCGCTTTAGTAGGAAACTATCAATTAGCAATAGTTATCGGAATCGTCGTGGTTTATTTTGTAAATTACTTCATTGCCTTACAAGGTAACGCGACATGGAATTTGACTATAGGTTGGCGTTATATGTTTGGTTCTGAGCTAATTCCTTCACTTCTGTTTTTAGTATTTATATTCCTAATACCCGAAAGTCCTCGATGGTTATTCCAAAAAGGAAAATCAAAAGAAGCTATTAGTGCTTTACTAAAATTAAACACCGAAAAAGAGGCACTTGAAGTTCAAATTGAAATTCAAAATTCATTACAAGATGAAGAAAAAAACCAATGGAAACACTTAGTAAATCCCGTGTTTAAAAAGGCTCTTTTGGTAGGAATAGGACTTTCTGTTTTGCAACAATTAACGGGTATCAATGCTATCTTATATTATGCTCCTGAAATTTTTAAAAGTCTAGGTAGTTCTACAGATGTTTCCTTACTAGAAACCAGTACTTTAGGAGTTGTTAATTTAATCTTCACGTTATTAGCTATTCGACTTGTAGATAAAATGGGCAGAAAGCCATTACTCTATATTGGTGCCATTGGTATGACTATCGCATTAACAACAGTTGGCCTTTTTCTCTATTATAATGCCATCGGCAATTATGTCTTACCTTTTTTATTATTATTTATGGGCTCGTTCAGTATTTCCTGGGGGCCTATTTTATGGGTTTTGCTGTCCGAAATTTTTCCAACTAAAATTAGAAGCTTGGCTTTGGCTATTAGTGTTTTTATGCAGTGGGTAGCCAATTTTGCTGTAACGCAAGTTTTTCCAAGTTTAATTGAAAACGCTTGGCTAAAAGAGCATTTTCATGGTGCTTTCCCTTTTTTAGTATTCGCAATAATTTGTTTACTTTCATTACTTTTCGTTTGGAAAAAAGTACCGGAAACCAAAAATAAAAGTCTTGAAAACATTGATTCATTATGGAACTAAAAAAAGTGATTTTCTATCTGATAAGTGTACTTTCCCTTCTCGACATAAATGCCCAAAACAATGCCAAATTTGTAAATACATTTATCGGCACGGATGGAACCGGACATACCTTTCCGGGACCATCGATTCCTTTCGGAATGGTGCAGCCCGGGCCCGATAATAGTATTGAAGGTTGGAGCCATACCAGTGGATATCAACACAAAGACACCTTATTATTAGGATTCTCACAAACACGCTTCAGTGGAACCGGTATTGGCGAAATGGGTACGATTTTATTACTCCCACTAAACGATAAAAAGCTACAACTTAAAAACAGTTACTTCAAAAACTCTGAAAAAGCCACCGTCGGATACTATACACTGACAAAAAAAGACGGTATCAAAGTAGAACTTACTTGTTCCGAAAGAGTTGCTTTTCATAAATATACATATCCTAATCAACAGGCGAAGTTATTTGTGGATTTCCAGCACGGATTTCAATTCTTAAATGATAGCTTGGTGCTTGAAAGTGATATTAAAGTAGAAAATGCAAGAACTATTTCGGGCTATTGCAAGACCAAAGGTTGGGTCACCAAAAAATATTTCTTCACCATTAACTTTGAAACACCATTTAATAGAATAAATGAATTACCAAAAGAGAAAAAGCAAAATGCGCCTAAATATCTTTTAGATTTTGAATTACCCAACAATAATCAACTACAAATAAAAATTGCACTATCGACCGTAAGTGTTATGGGAGCAAAATCGAATTTGCGTTTTGAAGCACCTAATTGGAACTTTGAAGCTATAAAGCTAAAAGCCAGAAATGCTTGGAATGCCTACCTTAACCGAATTGACATTAAAGCCCCTCGAAAACAAAAAGAAATTTTCTACACTTCCTTCTACCACTTACTATTGCAACCTTCTAATATCGCCGATATCGATGGTGCCTATAGAGGTGCAGATGATAAAGTCAATGTAGCGCTAAATAAGGAATACTATTCAACCCTATCCATCTGGGACATCTATCGCGGAGCGTTTCCCTTACTGCAAATTATAGCCCCCGAAAAAATTAACGGTATAGTTAATACCCTCTTATTACATCAAAAAGCAACGGGTGTTTTGCCAATTTGGACCGCCTGGGGTCAAGATAATTATTGCATGATTGGTAATCATTCCATCCCTATGATTTTATCAGCTTATAGAAATGGCTTTAAGGGATTTGATAAAAACGAAGCCTATAGTGCTATGATCGAATCTTCAACAAAATCACATAGTAATTCAAATTGGGAATTATACAATCAATATGGATATTATCCCTTTGATAAAGTGGACAATGAATCCGTATCTCGAACCTTAGAAAGTGGCTATGATGATTGGTGTGTGGCGCAAATGGCCGCCGTGATGAATGATCAAAAAAACCAGCTTACTTTCAGTAAAAGATCCAATTATTTCAAAAATCTGTACGATAAAGAAACGCACTTGTTCCGAGGCAAAGATACAAATGGCCATTGGAGAACACCTTTTGATCCCCTAACAGCAACGTCACCTATGAATAATCCAGGGGACTATACCGAGGCCAATGCTTGGCAATATTTTTGGACACCGGCACAGTACGATACCAATGGGATGAAAAATATGGTAGGAGGATCTGACTCCTTCACGACTAAATTAAATGATTTTTTCACAATTAAAAGTTTAAACCCCAACAAATTTTTAGGTCAAGAAGCCATGATTGGTCAATATGCGCATGGTAACGAACCTAGTCACCATATTGTCTATCTCTATGCCTTTTCAAATACTCCCAAAGTAGGACAAAAATACATCCACAAAATTATAAATGAATTTCACAATAACACGCCCAACGGGATGATTGGCAACGATGATTGTGGCCAAATGTCGGCCTGGTATATACTGTCCACTTTAGGGTTTTACCCCGTAAATCCTGCCAATGGAGAATTTGTACTCGGTACACCACAAATAAAAAAAGCAACGATGCACTTGAACTGTAATAAAACCTTCACTATTAAAGCAAAAAACTATACTATTGAAAATATTTTCCAAGAAAACCCGCTACTAAACCGAGCCGTTCTCAATCGACCTTCTATCACCTACGCAGAAATTATGGCTGGCGGCCGACTTGATTTTATAATGACAAACAAATAACTGTTCCAATGAAAAAAATACATCTAATCGCACTAATTATGGCATCCTATACTATGAGTGCACAAAATCAAAATCCGAGGAAGGTAGCAGAGAAGTACCAAATACTATCCTTTGGAAGCATAAAACCAACGGCGTGGTTAAAAGAACAAATGGAAAAAGATATAGATGGTTTTGTAGGTAACATGGACAAACTTGTGCCGAAATTAATAAATGACCCTATCTATAGCTTGGGAAGATTACACAAGAACAGTGTAGCCAAAGATCTAGGAAATAACAAAGAAGGAGATGCGGAAGGCTCAGAACAATACAAATGGTGGAACAGTGAGACCCAATCCAATTGGTGGGATGGCTATATCCGTAACGTTATCTTATTAAATGACCCAGTAGGACTAAAAAAAGTAAAAAAGCATATTGAACAAGTACTGCTATCCCAAGATAAAGATGGTTATATCGGAATCTATACTAAAGATCTACGGTATCAATTCAAGTCCGAGAATGGCGAATTGTGGTCAAAAACAACTATGTACAGAGGTTTACTAGCCTACTATGAATATACTAAAGATAAAAGAGTGTGGAAAGCACTTGTAAAAGCAGTCAATAATGTAATGCAAAATTATCCTATGGGAAAAGCAAGCCCATTTTCCTCAGGTCAAGAATTTAATGGTGGAGTCTCCCACGGACTAACCTTTACCGACATTTTAGACAAAATGTACCAAATTACTGGCGATACGAAATATACCGACTACGCACTTTTTCTATACCAAGACTTTTGCAAAACGTACCAATCAGAGAAAGACGTTCAACTAGCCAACATCTTAAATCCTGACTACAAACTTCAATCGCATGGCGTCCATACTTATGAACATTTAAGACCTTTATTGGTAGCTACTTATGCGTCAAACAATTTGGAATTGCAAAATGCAATTGGAATCTACAGGGAAAGAATTAAAAATACAACTACAATTACAGGTGGCGCTATTGGAGATGAATGGATAGCTAAACGAAATGCTGACGCTACACAAACCGGATATGAATATTGCTCCTTACAAGAATTACTTGACAGCTATACGGTATTGTTTCAAAAACAAGGAGATCCAAAAATCGCTGAAATAATTGAAACAATTTTTTACAATGCAGCTCAAGGATCAAGAAACCCAAACCACTCGTGTATAGCCTACTTAAAAACTGACAATTCGTTCGAAATGGAAGGGACTAAAAATGGCGAAATTGAACCTAATCGAAAACAAACTAGATATAAATATTCTCCTGCTCATCAAGATGTCGCAGTTTGTTGCAATCCAAATGCTGGCCGAATTACGCCTTATTTCATTGAAAAAGCATGGTTGAAGGAAGGAAGTAATGTTTTAGTAAATGCGCTTTTACTGCCAAACACTGTTGAAACTAAAATTCAAAATCATACCGTAAAAATTGAAACAATCACCCAATACCCTATTGAAAACAAATTCACTTTTAAAATAACAAATCAAGCACAAGTATTGTTCAAAATCAAAATTAGAAAACCATCGTGGGCAAGTTCATTGAAAACTCAAGTACCGTATACACTAGAAAATGATTTCTTAGTATTTGAGAGTGCTAATGTTCACAAAGGTATAATTGAATTAGAATTCAATACTGCAGTTCAAATCCAGGAAGATCTAAACAAAGAAAAATATTTTAGTTATGGTGCTTTATTCTATGCTAAATCAATAGAGGCTATTGAGTACAAAGAAAAAGAATACTTAACTGGTTTTGAGGATCTATTTTACAAACCCAAAAACAACTTTCGCTATCATTTTATTCAGGACAATCAAGCTTCGTTTTTGAACGGTGAAATACTAGTGAAAGCAAAAAATGGGACGACTAATCTAGTGGAAGAAATCAAACTCATACCCTTTGGAAAAACGATTTTAAGGCAAGTCAGCTTTTAACATAGGAAGAAAATCTAATACCTATTACCAATAAATGAAGTTTATAGGTAATCAAATAAATGGTCTTATAAGGGTATCCTATGAAAACCACCTTCTGAGATGGCCAACTTATGTGTTTCTTTATAAATGTGATTATCGACAATTTGCGCCATAATAGCTTCGGTAGAAGGAAACTCATTTTCAAAGAGACCACTGTGATTTGCAAAAAATTGCTGAGGCTGCTCAATTAAGTTGCCCTTGTAATAAAACTCAATAGTAATAGGGACTTTGATACTTTGACAGTATTCTACAATTTTGATAATAGACATAAGTAGGTGTTCATTACTTTCGGGACGACAAAAATAACAAACCCTCTTGGTAAAAGTTGTTAAAATTGCAAATTTTAGACGCTAAATTCTACAAGTTGAACCTAACCCTTTAAAACGAAAGAACCTGCTTAATCAAAAGCAATAATCAACAATAATTAAGATGTACCAATAACCTAAATAAAATAGAACCTAACTAAGTCGCAATACCACTCATCTCCCTTAATAGTAGCTTTCTTAATTTGGTAAAAGCTTAAAAAAATTGACTTTATCCATTTATCGAACATTTGGAGCACCATAATACCTGCATAAATCAATAGACAAACCGTTTTAGAATAAAAAACAATTTAATTAAACTGCAAACTTTAATCATTAGCCTTTTATATTAAACCATTCATCTATACTTATAGTCTTTTTAAAGAAATATTAAATCGCTGATAGGGTTTTGCGTTATTTTTGAAGATGATAACCCAAAACCCTAACCGATGAAGCAATTGAAAATACTTTTAATTGAAGATGACACCATTGAAGTCATGAAGTTCAATAGAGTACTTAGCACATTGTCCTTGCGCCACGAGATTCTTGAAGCCAATAACGGCGAAGAAGCACTTGAACTGCTACAAGATGCGAGCAAAAGACCCGACATCATCGTTTTGGATTTAAACATGCCCAAGTTAAATGGCTTGGAATTTTTAAGCATCCTAAAAAAAGATCTTGTATTGAAGTACATTCCGGCCATCATTTTAACAACCTCAAACAATCACAAAGATCTGTTAGAATGCTACAAAATTGGTATTGCGGGTTACATTTTAAAACCGCTTAGGTATGAGGATTATATTGACCGAATCCAGAAGTTATTAGCATATTGGAGTTGTAACGAATTAATTTCTGAATAACACGATGTACGGAATAGTCAATAAAGCGATTGAAGAGTTAATTACCGCCAATTACGGCGCCCAGAAATGGAAAGCCATACTAAAACGTAGTGGTATAGAAAATGATTTTTTCCTAAGCAATGAAGCTTATGACGATAGTATTACATACGACCTTGCAAAAGCGGTATCCGAAGAAATGGATATGTCGGTAAGCGACGTGTTAATTGCCTTTGGCCGTTGGTGGGTTATTGAAACAACCAAAGAAAAATATGGTGCACTGATGGCTTCAGGCGGGAGTAATCTTAGAGATTTTTTAATAAACTTACCCGTATTCCACAATAGGGTAATGTTTATTTACCCAAAATTGACCCCACCCGAATTTAAAGTGAAGGATATTCGTGAAAAAAGTCTTACCTTACATTACATTTCGAAAAGACAAGGCCTACAAGAATTTGTGCGTGGGCTATTAGAAGGCTTAAGCATAATGTTTAAAACGCCTACAACCATTGAATTAGTGCAGTCGCGTAACGAAGGAGCTGCCTTTGAAATATTTAAAATAAGTTGGTAACCCTATGAGTGAAGTTCAATTTCTTTTAAATGGAAATACGTTCAACAACATCTTTCCATTTTACATTTTAATTGACGCAGAGCTTTCCATCAAAAGCTTTGGAAAGAGCTTGCATAAAATTCTACCTGAATTGCGGGCAAACACTCCTTTTGACGAATACTTTTTTGTCAAAAGACCCCAAATAGAAAACAGTACGCCAGAATCATTTAATAAATATTGTAAGCAATTGGTAGTCATCAGCGCCAAAAACAGCAAAACGTTCAAACTAAGAGGACAATTTGAAGCGTATGATAACGGTTTTCTTTTCGTAGGCTCACCTTGGTTTGTATCCATGGAAGAAGTGGTAAGCCATAAACTTACATTACATGACTTTTCATATCACGACCCCCTACTTGATTTATTACACGTACTGAAAAACCAAGAAGTCAACAACAAAGAACTAAAAGAACTGTTGGAGACCATTGACGAACAACGCAAACAACTTAAAAAGGATAAAGAAGAATTAAACAAATTATCCTTAGTAGCCAGTGCCAATAAAAACGGAGTGATTTTAACTAATGCCGTAGGAGACATCTCCTGGTGCAATGAAGCCTATAGAGCCATAGTGGATAAACCGGTATCCAAAATAATTGGCAAAAGTATCTTGTCCTTTGGCCCGTGTAAAACAACGAGTAAAGCCGACAAGGAACGAGTAATGGCTGGCTTTAAAAGAGGAATTGTTTTTGAAGGTGAAAATAGCTCCATCTCTAAAAACGGTAAACTCTTTTGGTACAAAACAACGAAGCAACCTATTAAAAATGATGAGGGCGATGTAGTTTACTATTTTGCTGTAATTGAAGATATAACGCTTGAGAAAGAACGAGAAGAACAGCTACAATTGCTCTCCTCCATCGCCGAGAAAAACACCAATGCCGTTATTATTACTGATGTACATGGAAATACTGAATGGGTAAACTCAAGCTTTGTTGAAATGACGGGCTATACCATAGAAGAGCTAGCCGGTAAAAAACCTGGAAATATTCTGCAAGGTCCGGAAACTGACCCAAAGACCGTAAACTATTTGAGATCGCAAATCAAAAATGGGTTACCCTTTAGTTGTGAAATCATCAACTACACTAAAGCCAACGAAAAATATTGGGTCCGAATTCAAGGCCAAGCCCTGCATAATAAACAGGGGAAAGCCATAAAGTACTTCGCGACCGAAGAAGACATCACCTTCGAAAAAGAATTCAACCAACAGCTTATTGAATCAGAAAACCGATTGAATTCCTTGATAGCCAACCTGCAATCGGGAATCTTGCTGGAGGACGAAGAACGTAAGATTGTATTGGTGAACAGGAAGTTTTGCGAACTATTTGGCATCAACGTGGAACCCGAAGTCATGAAAGGATTCGACTGTGAAATGATGGCTAAAGGAACCAAAGACTATTTCAAATACCCTAAAAAGTTTTTAAGCCGTATTGACGAAATATTAGACAAGAAAGAAATGGTCATTACCGAAGAAGTGGAATTGGCCGATGGTCGTATATTCGAACGTAGCTTTATTCCCATCAAAAGTGGAAACAAATCGAATGGTCACTTGTGGAGTTACGAAGACATTACCATCAAAAAGAAGTATAAGGAAAGCTTAGAGGCAGAACGAGAAAAATACAGTAATATTATTGCCAACATGAACATGGGGCTATTGGAGGTCGATAAAAACGACATCATCCAATTGGCCAACCAGTCCTTTAGCGAAATGAGTGGCTTTACTATGGCCGAATTGATAGGACGCAAAGCCTCCGAATTGTTTTTGAAATACAAATCTAAAGAAGTCATCAAAGACAAAACAATTGAACGTAAAAATGGAATATCCGACTCCTACCAAATCAATGTCAATAACAAAAATGGAGATGAAAAATATTGGTTAATAAGTGGTGCACCTAATTATAATGTAAATGGAGAGTTAGTAGGAACCATCGGTATCCACCTGGATATTACAGAACAAAAACGATTAGAGCTCCAAAAAGAACAGCTACTGACCAAACTCGAAAAACAGAACGAATACCTTAATGAATACGCACAGGTGGTATCCCACGATTTGAAATCACCACTTAGAAGTATACATGCCTTAATTGCGTGGATTAAAGAAGACAACGAAAAAGAGTTTAACGTACAAACAAAAGAATACCTCAAGCTGATCGAAGACAAAGTAGAAAAAATGGATTACTTGATTCAAGGTATCCTAACGTATTCAAAGGTAGAGTCCAATAAAATAATTAGTGAGAACATTGATTTAAATAAAGTCATCCAAAACATTATTGAAATTATTCACATCCCTAAAAATATCACGGTAAGCATAACCAATAAGCTACCTTCCTTGCAAACGGATCGATTCAGAATGCAACAGCTCTTCCAGAACCTAATAAGCAACGCCGTAAACTATTGTGACAAAGTAGAAGGAACCGTAGAAGTGAGTTCGAAAATCGATGGCAACTACTACATCTTCGCTATTAAAGATAACGGTCCTGGCATAGCAGAAAAATACCATAACAAAATATTTGAATTATTCCAGTCGTTCTCCAAAGAGGAAAAATCTACAGGAATCGGACTCTCCATCGTGAAGCGCATCGTTGATAACTATAATGGTGCCATCTGGATGGAAAGTAAGGTTGGCGAAGGAACTACGTTCTTCATTAAATTACCAAAGCAAAATGGAACAGCCTAATTTAGATTACATACTTAAACTCTCGGCCAACGACGAGCGTGTAAAAAGCAAACTCATCAACACTATGAAGTTTGAATTACCACTGGAGATCGATGCCTACTTCGTTAGTATCCATCTAAAGAAAACAGCGCAAGCCGCTGCCTGTGTCCACAAACTTAAAAATAAAATTGGCATCTTAGGCCTAGAAGAAGGATACCACATAGCAGAAGAGTACGAAAACCAATTGAAGAATAGAGAAAAAAAATTACAAGTTGAATTTGAAAATATATTAACTTTAATGCAGAATTTTGTTAATAGCCTATAAAAACCTATCCCTATGAATTGTATAATTATTGATGATGAAATGATGGCAAGAGCTGTAATAGCGCAGTTTATCGTATCACACACCAAAATTAAAGTAGTAGAAGAGTTTCCAAATGCGATTCAAGCTATTAAATATCTAAACGAACACGACGTAGATGTTATTTTCCTAGACATCCACATGCCCGATTTTACCGGATTTGATTTTATCAAGACGCTAAAGAGTCCGCCAAAGATCATACTAGTCACCTCTGACAAGAACTTTGCCTTCGAAGCCTTTGAATTTGATTGCATCGTAGATTATTTAGTGAAACCAATTACCGAAGATCGCTTTAATAAAGCCATAGAAAAACTAAATATTCGTCATTATAGCACTAAAACAGGTACCAAAACTAAAGAGAAACCTAGCCCAGAAGAAACGAATGAATTCTACGTAAATATAGGACACCGTCTAATTAAGATTGATATCCCTTCCGTTACACTAGTAAAAGCTAAGGGAGATTACATTGTGATTAAGACCGAGACCAATACATACACCGTACACACTACCCTCAAAAAAATTGAAGACAAATTACCTGCCGATTTGTTCTTAAAAGTACACCGTTCCTTCATCATCAATACCAAAAAGATTATTGATATCGAAGACAACAGTGTCCTTATAGGTAAAGACGTTATCCCAGTAAGCCGCGGTAACCGCCCAGAACTGATCAACCGTTTAAACCTATTATAACGTGGAATAGTTACAAACCTTACTTTAAGATACTTATACCCTGCTAATACACTAGCAGGGTATTTTTTTGCCCCCACACGTATTAAATACCTTATAAAATAGCCATAAACAATGTAAAACACCGATAAAAACACTCTTTATCTACATTTGAAAGCATTTTAACGTCAGACAAAATGCACTCAACGAATTATTAAATAGACCCTGAAGAGTCGAGCTATATTTGTATCAGATTTAAGCCCTAAATCTAGTCAAAACAAATATTAATTATAATTTCAAAAATTATGAAAACTATTACACAAAACCTACTAAGCTATGTTGCCTTATCAACTACAGCGTTATTATTCGGATTCCAAGTTCAAGCTGCTACCGTAGCCTCAACTTCAAGTCTAATTGTTGAAACCAACCGTCTATGGCTAGACGTAACCGATGCGCAAGGTGCATTCTGCCAAACGTTAATTGGATACCGTAGTGGAGCCACTTCAGGATATGACCATGCTCTTGATGGAGCCTTCATGAATGACGGCGCTGTTTCTTTATCTACCTTAATTGGAGATACTCGTTATGCCATCCAATTCAAAGGATTGCCTTTTTCACCAACCGATGTAGTGCCTATCAGTTTCTCTGCAACCTACAACGGAACGTACACCTTTAATATTGATCATATGGACGGTTTCTTTACAAGTCCTACCTTCGGAGTGTACATTTACGATACGGTAACAAATACGTATACCAATTTAAAAACAACCAACTATACCTTTACTTCCACTGTAGGTACGTTTAACAGTCGTTTCCAAATAACCTATACAACGGCATCCTCTAATTTAGGAGTAAACACAAACGCGTTCTCTGCAGCAAATGTAAATGTTTACAAAGACAATGCAGCGATCGTAATCAATACAGGTTCAATGCTACTAACTAATGTTGCGATTTACACCATTAACGGTCAAGTAGTATACCAAAACAATCAAGCCAATACTAGCGCGTTAACCATCAACCCTGAGGTTATGACTACACAACCGCTTATTATAAAAGTTACCACCGAAGAAGGAATCACCGTTTCTAAAAAGTGGCTCTATTACTAGAGAAAAATGCAATCTAATTTCGGGGGAAATTAGAATTGTTTTCATAAGTACCCATGTTTTATTTGACACTTAAATCGTCCCGGAAATCGGGACGATTTTTAAAAAAGAATGTTCTAAAAGCCAATATATCAAAGCAAACAAAAAACTATGTTTAACAAAGTTAGCCTAACCAATCCTGAAACGGAATACCAACTAGAATATTACAACAGTATCGGTATGTTATTTAAAAACCAACTCTTTCTAAACAAAAACAACAAATTAGTAGAGTTTGAGATCAAAGAAATTAAAAGTGTCTATCTAAAAAAAGAACGAGATTTAACCAACAACTATCTAATTTTCATAATAGCTGCTTCGGTATTTGCGCTCTCCTTTTCTTTTAGCACCAAAATAGCTTTGTACCCAAAAATAGGAATTGTTACCGCTATTGCCCTACTGCTCTATGCCTTGTTAAAACGAACCTACACTTATAGTATCGTACTTTTTACAACCTACAGTCATATATTTTCGATACCTGTAAACCATCAAGACAAAGAAGACGTACGCGAATTATTAGCTAGAACAAAACGAAAATTAAAAACGCAAAAGAAATTCATGTTAGCAAGTTAACCCCTAAATCACTATGCCATGTTTTACAAATCTAATTTCGGAGTCTTAAAAGACAATTATTTATTACTGTATAAGTTAAATAGCGAAATGATCGTAGTAGATAACATAACCGCTATTGAAATCAATGAAAGAAAAGTTGAAATCTTAATCTTTTACAATTACTTTAAAAACCTAATTTTTGATTTTACCATTGTCCTAGATAACAATGAAGAAATAAAGTTCACTTTTGAACGCGACGAACTTGAAAATGCAATCGAATTTAAAGACAAAATATTACATGCTAAGTGTAGCGCTTAATACTAGATCAAACACTGGGTCACCTAAGACCTGCTAGACTAGAGTCTCCTCGCTATGAAACGTTCCTAGTTATACTAATCGACAAATAATTGCTGTCTAACTGTATAAGCGCGACGGTGGTCGATGAAAATCAAAGTGCTGTTTTTTTAACTATAATTTTGTAACGGAATAAAAAAGCATGATAAAGAGTTTCCCCACCAGCGAAGTCGAAAAGGCATCAAAATTAATTGTATACGACACTTCAAGAGGCTTTTCTAGATTTATTAAATCTAAATTTGAAGAACAATTTGAAGTAATCGTAATAAGTTCGCCTCAAGAAATAAGAAAATACAAAACCGATGATTTAGGCGTTTTGTTATTTATAGTGAACGATGGTGTAGACGCAATTTTGTTCTCAAACATTTTTTATAATACCAAGCATGTGTTTTTAGGTATTGCAGCAAAACATTTGGAAGACCGATTTTTAAACTACAAAAATGTAAAACAAATCGATCTTGAATTACCCAAAAAAGAGCTGTTCCTTTATTTAAACCAACATTTGCAAACAGCATAAAATAATAACAGGTAAACCAACTGATTTTTCAGTAAAAGATAGTTCTACAGTTTTTTAAGGGTTATAAGATTGGGTCTTGGGATTTACCTGTTTTTTTTAAGAAAGTTAGTATTTCAGTAATAAAGTAGTGGAATTGGCCGTCCTGTACCTGGGGAGGTTTTTTTATGCTTAAAATGATGAATTAGAAAGCTTTTTCTCCTAAATAAAAACCTTTAAACTATACAAATTAGCCGATTACCTACAAATTTAAGATAGTCGACTTAATTCCGGCCATCCATTTAGTTATAACAGTAAATTTACTATAGAAATCAATCACAACCACAGTTTTAAATAATAAGCACTTTGCTTGCAACAGTAAAAGTCTCAAAAGAAAACGACACTGCCGAATACAATAGACCACATAAAACTATTCGGTGGTTCGTTTGAGAGTTAAAAGCAATAAAAATAAATACGGTGTACCAACCGAGAAGAGCTGTCAAAATTCAAATAGTATTCTAATTTTGTTTTTTATTCAAAACCATCAACGCAAGTTGGTGGTTTTTTATTGGATTTAAGTTAACACCAATAAAAAAGGGCGCCGAAGCGCCCTTTTAAAAAGTAAGTCTATGAAGATTATCTTTTGATTAACTTCTTAACGATAGTATCGTTAGTAGCTTGGTTAACGAATTGTACAAAGTAAATTCCGTTAGTTAATCCAGAAATGTTTTCATTTACCGTATTCATTCCTTCAGCAACGTTAATTGTTCTTGTAGAAACTACTGAACCAGTAACTGAATAGATTGACATGGTATAAGCTCCACCTTCAACAGCAGTAACATCAACATTGAATTCTGATGTTGCAGGGTTTGGATATACATTGAATGAAGTAGCAGCAACAACAGTGTTCTCAGCCATTTTAGCACAAGAAGTACTAGTTAACGTAAGCGATTTAACCGCAGAAGAAACAGCACAAGCATTAGTAGCTAATACCGT
>JBJONL010000024.1:0-17899 GCA_046051865.1 Bacteroidota bacterium
CAGTGGGCAGTGGGAAGTCGCGGTTTTCAGTTGTGGTGGTGGTAGGGATACTATTTTGTCTACTTTTGTTATTATCACTTATGCAAGCTCAAGTTGATGTGGTCCCTCCTTCGTCGGCATGACAAAATAAAACCAAACTATTGATGGTTCTTTAGGACTTATCATGAATGCTGGGGCTAGTTAATGGGAGCAGTCGCGGTGGGCAGTCGCGGTTACCAGGTTAGATTATTTTGAAATCTAAATTTTAAATGACTCACAACCCATTTTCAAATCAAATTATTTTCAAAGATTCACTTCAACCCGTTGTTAAATTGAAACATTAATACTTTGCAATAGTATCAAAGCTGCAAATCTGCTAATCCAAACAAATAATATATATCATCCATTGCCAAACAATCTCATGTACTTCCTTTGGGGGCAGAACATGTATTTAATCGTATTTATTTGATTTTCAACGAATAAAAAATGCGTTTTGTCGGGTTTTAGGATAGGGTTTACTACATTAGTTCTAGTTCTCCGAAAGAGAATTAAAATACCACCGCATAGCTATTGTTGATTGGTTACGAGTACTTTACAGTAGTCGTAGCAGGCTTATTATGCCTTTATGAATCTGAATTTTAAGACTACTAACTATAGAACCGCTTTAACTTAAAATATTAATCAAAAAAAAAGAAAAATGAATCCACAAACTTATAACATCGGAAACAAAAACGCAGCAATCAAATTGCAGGTAAACATTAGCGTGGGTATGGGAACCTTAATTACACCAGATTTAGTGGTTTATATGGATACCCCCAATGCGCTTGAGCCAGATACTAATAGCACAGATACGGATTATTTTTACGCTTTAGGTGATGCTAAAGAATTAGGTTTTGCTTTACTCAAAGTAGAATTTACTTTTGACCTTAAGTATGTTGCACCAACCCATTGGGAGGATTGTTTTGATAACCTAATTATTACGTACACCCTTTCAGGAGGATTGTCAACGCAAACCTATCAACATCTCCCAACAGATACTAAAAATAAAAGTACATCAGGACAAATCATCATATCAAAAAAAGAACTCATGTTAACTAATTAATTATGAAAACAATCACTACATTACTACTTTTGGTTTTCGCTACGCTTACCGCAAGCGGACAAAACACCGATACTTATTCTTTTAAAGACTTGGGGGTCCCTACTGCACCAGGATTCCAATTGCTGGATGCTTCTCCAGCCACCATTGAACGTCCCGTAAATCCTAAACAATTTTCGGCAGCATTACTAAACCTAACCAATAATGGTAGTGCACTTCCTAAAAACTTTGCTTTGGAATTTGCTCCGTTTTGGTCCTATGAGAAGGGTACTTCAATTCAAAGCTACCTTAACTTACCCGATCAAAAAAGTGCTAACCTGTTCAGTGGGATTCTAAAAAAAATGAGTATTTCTATGATGTCCATTTATAGCGATTCAACAGCTGGGGCCTTACTTAAGAATACCAATTATATTTCGGTAGGAATTAAAACCAATATCCTTAGCTATAGAAAAAAAAATCAAATAACTGCTATACAAGCAAGTTTAGATGCCTATAAAAAACGAGTTAATGAACTGAAATCAAATAAAGAAGAAATTGATGCTTTAATGGTCCTTAAACGAAATGCGCTACGATTAAAAATAGAATCAACAAAATTATTAGAAGAACTCAATAATTCTGAAAAAGATAATCAATTTGATCAACGCAAAACCAACTTGGAAGAAGCTATTGCACAAGCAGATATAATTATTAGTGACACCGATGCAAAATTACAAGTACTCTATAAAAATGCACCTGATGATTTGGAAAACAAAATGAAAAAAGACAAAACAATAAATGATTGTTATGCTCAAATCGAAGAGGTTCCAACACTACAAGTTGATGCAGCCTTTGCTTATTCAGATGCTGTACCTGATAATGATTATGCTAAAAAACGCTTTAATCGCAGCGGTCTATGGGTAAATGCAGCTTATAATGCTTTTAGTGCCGATAAAGATAATCCAGATGATAAACTATCGGTTATTGGAATCGTACGCTATTTAAGTGACAATGTTCTTACTGACAGCACGTTAAATACCTTTGAACGCAAAAATGCCTTAGACTATGGCTATAAAGTACAATATGCTATTAAAAATATCACTTTAGGCATTGAATATTTAATCCGTGAGTATGCTACTGCTCCTGAACTAGACAGTAAAAGGATGGTTGGTATTCTGCAATATAAACTAAGTGATGGTCTCTTTTTTACTGGATCGTATGGTAAAAATTTTGGAGAAATAAAAAACCTTTTTACGCTATTTGGAATTAATTATGGATTTGGAAAATCTCAATTAAATTTACCCTAATTAAATCATTATCATATTTTTAATTATAATTACTTAATCTATTCTAGAAATGAAAATTGGAATATATATAAATGGTCTTGGACAATCAGTAGCCGATGAAAATGGCCTTGATTATGTCACCCGCTTAACAAATGAAATGAATAAAAATGATGATGATTTTGACTACCATGTGAAATTAGAAAAGGTGGAATACACTGCTGAATCTAAAAGTAATTTAGTCAGTATTATAAAGGTTGATAAAAAATCTTCTGCAAATGAAATCGTATATAAATTTTATGAGTTCCAGTACGGAGGTATGCTAACTAAAAGTTATAATGATAAAAATATAATCTACAAAAACTATTCGTTATTCAGCATCGTACTTACTAAATTTCCCATTTTGCTTTGGCGAATAATCAAACCCACTAAACAATATCATTCCGCATTTCAAACCTTATATATCTTTTCGCTTTTTTTCCTTATTGCATTATCCATATTGCTAATGATACCCTCTACCCTATCATTATTCTTAAATGATAATCTCGTAACGTCTTTAAAAAGTATCTCGTGGATTTATAATCCAATTCATAATTTAGGAATTGAAAGAAAAGATGTGATCCATATATCCCAAATTTTTGTTCCTGTAATCTCTTTAATTATGTTAATCATTCCTAAAGCAAATGTATTTATTACAGGTTTGGCCACAGAATTTGTCAGTGCCCATTTATACCTACAATATGCGCAACAGAAAGGAATAATATTGGGTAATTTAGATCTTTTATATGAATATATTGCCAATCATGAAACAGAACCAGAAGTATATATCCATGCTTATAGTTTTGGGTCACTTATTGCCCTAGATTATTTGTATCCCTACAAAAGTAAACTAACTGGTAATACATTGAAGAGAACGAAAGGATTAATCACCATTGGCGCGCCTTTTGATTTTATCAATACCTATTATCCAAATTATTATAATTCCAGAGGAAATGATATTGAATTAAAAGAATTTAAATGGCTAAATACTTATTCAATTACGGATGCTTTAGCCAGCAATTTTAGAAATGATTCCAAAGCTGGTGCTGCTGAATATGGAATTATACCAGGCGGGATTCTACCCTATAATATTGATTATGAAATAATTGTCACAACCAACTTTGGTTTTATAAGTTATATGTTTCTGAATAATCTAAAGGTGCATGGCATGTACTGGAGTGAATCTACCAATGGGAAAAGTTGTTTAGATCCTATCTATATGAAAATGGTTGAACTAAAAATGATTTAATTTAATGCTATAAAAACAACATCGTTTTAAACAGGAGGATTGATCAAAATACTCAAGTCCTTGATCAAAAATTATGAACTTTAGTCTTAACAAAAAGCCTAGGTTCTGACAAAATATCGTCCTGCTATGGATTTCCGGAGACTATAAAAAAAGCCGCCCTTTAAAACCGTAAAAAAGGCTTCAAGTGTATCGAAAGCCACACCACCTATTTTCCCAAAAAACCATCAACCTACCCAAAAACCACTTCAAAAATAAATAACTAAACATAGGTAGTGCGCGAAATGGCTTATTTTGAATTATAAATCATAAAAGTTTGACAATCCATTTTCAAATCTTCAAATCAACCCATCTTCAAATCAACCCATCTTCTCATTGCCAAATTGCCAAATTGCCAAATTGTTACATTGCTACATTGCTAAATTATTACATTTTCAAATCTTCAAATCTTCAAATCTTCAAATCAACCCATCTTCAAATCTTCAAATCAACCCATCTTCAAATCATCAAATCAACCCATCTTCAAACCACCAACCTACCTACTCATTTCTTTGATAAACTCCATTTCCCCAATTATCGTGACCTGGCTGCCCACTAACATACCGCCCGTTTCTTGCGACGTATTCCAAACCAAGCCAAAGTCCTTAAGTTTAATTTTACCTTGTATCGTGAGTCCGATTTTGTGCTGCATCCAAGCGTCGAGTGTGGGAACGCTGTATGCTGCGTCCAGTTGGATGCTTTGCGTATGTCCTTTTAGGGTTAGATCCCCTGTGATTGCGTAATCGCCTGCGGCGTTCTTAGTAACCTTAGTGGATACAAAAGAGACGATAGGATATTCGACTACGTCAAAAAAAACAGCTTCTTTTAGGTGATTGTCGCGTTCTTCGTTCTGGGTGTTGATCGAGTTTGCTTCTCCCGTAAATTGGATGCTGGCGGTTTCAAAAATATCGTCTTCGTCCTCAATTTTCGCTGCAACGGTAGTAAAGGTGCCCGATACAGTTGCAAACAGCAGGTGTCCAATTTTAAAGCCTATTTCAGAATGGGAAGGGTCAAGAACCCAGGTGGATTTGGACATAAGGGGAATTATTAAATTGTTTTAGTGAAGGAGCTAGCAGGCGCGAGGGCCATTGAGAGAAGGGGAGCCGTATGCGGTTTAATTACAAATCTTCATTTTCAAATCAACTCATTTTCAAATCTTCAAATCTTCAAATCATCAAATCTTCAAATCATCAAATCCCACCTCACAACTTCTTCACAGAATCACGAACCACTGCGGCTTGCTTGGCTTGTGCTTTGGCTAGCTTTCTGGCTTTCTTGGCCGCTGCTCTTTCGTTGGCTAAGCGCTGGGCATCGATGCGCGCGTTGCGTTCCATATCGAGTTGGGCCGGGCGCTGCGGTTCTTGTTGGATTTTATCTTGATCGTTTTCTTGGTGGTCGTCTACTTTATCCACTTGACCGATAGCCACCGAGGTACCTGCCATAAAGAGTAGTGCTACTAATAATTTTTTCATAACCTTTTATCTATTTAAAATAAGTAGTACGAAGGTAGCCTTTCGATGGTGTTTAAGGTTACAGAATTCTTGGAGAAGATTGTATAATTCATGGAGTATTGGGGAATGAGGGTATGAGTTTTAAGTCTCAGTTGGCAGTTAAATTCGAACAAAAGAGGTTCCAATGTTAAGTATAAATATAATGGTACTAAAGTCGACCATCCCGTCACCTTCGGCGCCACCCCTCCTGCTGGCTCCTTCACTTAAACAGTCCCCTGGACTGTTTCTTAACGTTCGGCCCAGGAGGGGAGCCGTATGCGGTTTAATTACAAATATTTGTTTTCAAATCAACTCATTTTCAAATTTTCAAATCTTCAAATTTTCAAATTATTACAATGTTACATTGCTATATTTTCAAATAACAAACCTACCCTACCAATTCCTCCAGAATCGCAAATAAACGTTCTTTGTTGAGGGGTTTTGTGATGTAGTTGGAGAAGCCGGCGGCGTAAATGCGCTCTTCGTCTTCTTTTGAGGCGTAGGCTGTTTGGGCGATGATTGGCAAGTTGGGACGGAACTCACGGATGACTTCTAGGGCTTGGAACCCATTCATTACGGGCATTTTGATGTCCATAAGTACCAAGGTAATCGTGGGGTTTTCTAGGCAGGTCGTTACCGCTTCTTGTCCGTTAACCGCTCGGATGATGGTATAGTCTCGGAGCTTCATGATCTTTTGCAAGAGCAAGAAGTTGATGTTGTCGTCTTCGGCGATTAGAACGGTAACCGCTTTATTGTCAAAGTCCTCTTTGAGGGTTGACAATGGTGTGGAGGGAAGTACTGGGGCTCGATCGTATTCTAGTGGTATGACAAAAGAGAATTCGGATCCCTTGCGAGGGGCGGATTTTAAGGAAATACTACCTTTTAGGAGTTCGACATAAGCCTTAGAAATCGCTAAGCCTAATCCGAGCCCTCCTTCTCTGATGGCCAAATCGGTATCAATACGTTTGAAGCGGTCAAAGATGAATTGTTGGTTTTCCGCTGAAATCCCTTGTCCGGTATCTTGCACGTAGAAGCGGATGGTTTTGGCTTTTTCGTTTACCTTAAAGCCGAAGGTAACTGTGCCCTTTTCGGTGTATTTAATGCCATTGGTAATCAAGTTCGTCAAAACCTGCTTTAATTTGATTTCATCCGTAATAATATGGCGCAATGGTGGCGTAGTAATTTCGGGTACCAACAACGTTACATTTTTGGTTTTCGGGATGGTAATCTTTATGGTATCGTAGACTTCATGGACGCAGGTAACCAAATTAACACTGCTATAATTAGGCGTTACTTGGTTCGAATCAATCTTCGACATTTCGATCAAATCGTCAATGATGGAAACCAAGTTCTTTCCGCTTTTGTCAATGACTTGGAGGTACTCGGACTTCTCTTTCTCGGTGAGTTCGGTGGTCATCAATAAATCGGTGAACCCATTTATAGCATTCATCGGAGTTCTGATTTCATGCGATAGATTCGCTAGGAAAGATGATTTCAAATGGTCACTTTCTTCGGCTTTGATTTTGGCATCAACCAACTCCTTTTTGTGTTTGTTGTTTTCCTCAAATAAGTTACCAATATAGCGGAACTCACCGGTAGTATTCTGTAGTTCGCTAATTGACTTCCGACTGCCCGTCTCAAGCACGTTCCGAATCAAAAAGAGCGGGTAATACACCCAATGGCGGGTGAGGACTAAAGTCAGCAATAAGTTGATGACAAACGTGAAAATAATCAAATACAAGATGGTGGTAGTATTCTCAAAGTAGACCTCGAATTTACGTTCGAAATACAAACAACCTACGGTCTCATGAGCGGTATCTGTTAGGATGATTTCAGTAGCAATCGCGTTTTTATTATAGGGCGGTTCTTTAAAAGCGGTGGCTAACCGAATGGTTGAGCCTGTTAGTTTTTCCAAGCTATGCAGATAGTCGGCGTCTAACAAGCGTACTACAAAAAAGTAGCCACTGGCCGGCGTTTTGTCCTTGTGCAAGTCGAAAGAAGGATGCACAGCCGCCCCGAATACTTCGGCTACCCCTTTTGGTGTGGCTATAAAAAACCGACTCAGTCCTTTCCTATCCAAGGTCGTCATGGCTTGTACGGGAATCGTGATATCCTTATTTATTTTTGCAGTCTTGGTACTGGTCACAAGTCCTTTATGGGCATCATAGGCCACCATATAATCCGCACGGTAAATGCTAAGTTCTTTGGCAATGATAGTATTGTACCATTTGATGTCTTTACGGTTAATGAAATCGACAAACTCGTCCCAGTTCGTGTCTGTGTTAATATACACCACTGTGGGTTTCGCATTCATCTCCAGCAACTGACTAATCTGACTTTGGAACTGCTGCTCCGAGTCGGCATGCACTTGCTTCTCCACTTTAATGGTGTAGTAGTATAGAAAGAAATAAAGAATAATGAAAATGATACTCGAGGAGAATATCAGCAACACAATCTTAGGGTATGTCTTTTTAACAACCATTGGTTCTACGTTCTATGGGTTAGCTAAGATACGTATTTTTTTAAAATATTCCTAGAATTGCAGGAAACCCTCTAAAAATAGGGATTATAGCTGATGGATGATGGATAATAGATGATAGATAATAGATAATAGATAATAGATAATAGATAATAGACGCAAAATTCTACGATCAACAGTACACCATTACTAAATTACTACATTTTCAAATCTTCAAATCTTCAAATCTTCAAATCTTCAAATCAACCAATCTTCAAATCATCAAATCTTCAAATCTTCAAATCAACCAATCTTCAAATCAACCAATCTTCAAATCTTCAAATCATCAAATCTTCAAATCAACCAATCTTCAAATCGTCAAATCAAATAGCAACAACCTACGGCGTCTTCGTATACCAAATAGGCGACGTAATGATCCGTTTACCATCGGCTTCGGTGATGTCAATGTAGTAGTACTTGGTACTTCCGGTGCTTAGTGCGTTGTCGGTGAAGTTGATGCTGCTTGACGTCGTACTGGTTAGAATGTTGGCTGCCGTGCCACTACCTGGAACCCCTGAGTAGATTTTGATGGAGGTAATTGGGCTTGAGGTTGTAGCACTAACCGTAATGGATGGCGCACCCGTCATAGCTAAGATACTTCCCATGGGGTTGTTGTTGACTTTATAGGTTACGTAGGCTGCGCAGTCTTCACTGGCATAGAAACGCATGTGGCGCATAGCGTCTAAGATGTTGTTTTCTGTTAGGCTGTTGGCCAAAACCACGGTGCGGCCTCGGGTAGTACGGCCGTGGGTAACATTATGGTTGTCGTGGTCTACGGTTGGGCCCAAATGGTAGCCGCGCGCGAGCATGCTGCGGTAGTAACTTAAGTAGGCCATAGATGTTGGCGGATCACTATAAGTCGTATTGGTCGAAGTTGAGGGTCCGTTTTCTACAGCAGTACCTACGATTGCATTATCCGCTGCCGCATTGTATGTGCTCATTATTCCGCCATAATCCGAACTATTGGGGTGTGCTAATGTGGCAAAGGCATTTCCTCCGTAGTTATTAATCACGGGGAACAAGCCTGCTGTACCTGTGTAATCGTTTTTAGCGACAAACGTATTGTATTGTCCGGGATCCCAACCTAGTAAATCCGGTACTCCATACACAATTACGTGTCCGCCGCCCGAGATTACTCCCCACTCCATGCCGTATAGCGCTAAGAAGGTTGATGTCGTTGCTGCGGTGGCTTGCGCACGTCCCAAAGTCCAGTTGGCCAATGCCATACCCGCCGCTACGTGGTTGTGTTCGCTAATCCCCAAGAAGTCCATGCACTCGGCCGCATCGCCGTAAGCAAAGTCCCCAGATGGGAGTCCGGTACCATCACTATACTCACTATGTGAGTGGAAATTCCCGAAATAATAGTTATAGCCTGTCGTGGCAATGGTTACGCTTCCTTTGAGTGGCGTAGTGGTATTGTAAACCGGTCCGTTGCTACAAAGCGACTGGTTGCATGCAAAAACGGTAAAATAATAAAGGGTTCCGCTGCTCAATCCGCTCGCACTAAAAGCGGCGGTGCTTCCTGCGGACAAGATCTTACTATTCCCTAGCGTTGCCCCTACCGTATAGGTTGTTCCATTGACTGGCGAGGCTGTTAAGGTAGGCGAAGTGCTATAAACTACTAAATACCCATCCGCTGTGGTTGGGGAAAACGAACCTGTCACCGAGGACGAGGTTGGCGTATTAAATAACAACGACGACGCTTGGGATGTTGGAGATTGGCAAGGTAAATATTGGGTATGTGCGACGCCTGTTAGCGGTTGGCTCGTGCGATACACCAGAATACACTGACAGGTAGCCAAATTAGAATAGGCATAGACAAAAAAGTAGTAATTGGTATTAGGCGTCAGGCTAGTAACCGTAAATGTGGTTGCGTTTCCAGTTCCCACTACGATACCATTACCGATGTCGCTCCCTACTTCGTAAACATAATGCTCTATGGGTGTTGCGGTAAGCGTTGGCGTACTCGCCATCACGATTAGATAATTATCGGTACCTGAAGCGGAAAACGAACCCGTTATAGACGAGTCGGTTACCGGATTGAACACAAGGTTGACCGGTTGGGCCGCAGGCATATCAGGCGAATTAGCTATGGTCGAAAAACTCGCCGTTAAGGGGTTAGTGGTATTATAATAAATGTTCGTACCACAGCCTACATTGTTATAAGCAAAAACAAATACCGTATAGGTGGTTTGCGGGTTTAAATTGTAAATCGGCATTCTAAAAGCCCCCGAGGCACTCACGACCACCGCATTGCTAAGCGTTTGCCCAGCCGCATAATTCACCCCATTCACGGGACTAGCCGAAAGCGAAGGCGAAGTACTTAACAAGACCAAATACCCATCCGCCTGTGTAGGTGTGAACCGTAAAAAGGTATTATCACTAAAGGTATTGACAAAACCAATAGCTGTTGGCTGATTCGTAGGCGCTGCACAAGTTACCGTAGACGCTACCGCTGCAGCCAAAGTAGTGGTGGTTGTGAAGGCTAGTGCCAACACTATTCCAAGGGAGTAGAAGTATTTTTTCATTAAGTGGATTTCTTTGCCCTCTTGTTTTGTTAGCACAAGAAAAGGACTATTGCGGCAAAGATAAGGAATTTTGGAAATCGAGAAAAAAGCTTTGAGGAGTCGCTGTGGAAAGAGATGATACCTGCCTGTCGGCAGGCAGGGATGATAAACTCTTTCTAAGAACGTTTGTCTTTCCCGCGTAGACGGACACGAGCGAAACGACTGATGGAGCGCAGCGTAGTAAACATAATATTTGAACGGCTCCCCAACATGCTGAGCGTTAAGAAACAGTCCAATAGACTGTTTTAGCGAAGGAGCCAGCAGGCGCGAAGTCCATTGAAAGGAGGGGAGCCGTTTACGTAATCGCTTCAAGTCTTCGTTTTCATATCAACCCATCTTCAAATAGTCACATTAACCCATTCACCCATTTTAAAATCAACCCACCTTCAAATTTTTAAATTGCTATAGTACGACAGTATACCATTTTCAGATCAACCCATTTTCAAATTTTCAAATCCCTACTCAAATCACCAATTCTTCAAATTTTCAAATCAATAAATCACGAACCCATAACCGACTTATTCCAACCATCAGGCTATACTTTTAACACCCTCGCATGGGTCTGTACTGACATTTAAAAAAACTTAGTACTTTAGCCTCTTAGAACCTTTTATAAAAATGAAAAAAAGATACTTTATTGCATTGCTAGTGCTAGCGGGGCTTAGTGTGCAAGCACAGACCATACAGGCGAATAACTATAGTACTATGGGGTACATTAAAAGTGACGGGACCTTACAAGATAAGAGTTATTCGACCATTGGCTATATCAAAAGCGACGGGACAATCCAGAATAAAAGTTATGGCACCATAGGGTACATTAAAAGCGATGGCACTATACAAGACAAGAGCTATTCCACTGTGGGCTATGTAAAAAGTGACGGAACGGTGCAAGACAAGAGCTATTCGACCTTAGGCTACATTAAAGATGATGGCACGGTGCAGAACAAAAGCTACAGTACAATGGGCTATGCCAAAGGGGTTAAGAAGACTTGGGCAGCGGTGTTGTTTTTCTTTTTTGATTTGTAAAGGGAGATGAAAGATAAAAGATGATAGACGGATACCTGCCTGCCGGCAGGCAGGGATGGTAGACGGATAGACTAGTATCTTAACTCTAATCATAACTCATAAATTATATTCATAACTCATAACTCATAACTCATAACTCATAACTTATAACTCCAATTAATGAACTCACCTATAGCAATCCTTGGAGCCCTTGAGGCTGAAATTGAAGCCTTGAAAGGCGCTATGCAAGACTGCAAAGCGGTGTCTTGGCAACAAACGACCTTTTATGAAGGTCTATTATTTGGACAACGCGTCGTATTGGCTCAATCGGGGGTGGGGAAAGTGATGTCGGCTATGGTTACGCAGAAGATTATAGATACCTACCAACCGAGGTACTTATTGTTTACCGGAGTGGCTGGCGGACTTACCTCCTATTACAACATTGGTGATATAGTGATTGCTAAGGACTGTGTGCAGCATGATATGGATGCTATGGGCTTAGGGTTTCCCCGCGGACAGGTGCCTTATACGGAGTACCGCTTTTTGGCCACCGACCCTAAGTTACGTGCTTTGGCTCTTACTACGCGTACCGCTCACCCCCTCCATGAAGGACGCATCTTGACAGGTGATCACTTCATGACTAAAAAAGAAGTGCACGACTACCGTTACTTGACGGAAGAGTTGGCCGGTGACGCCGTGGAGATGGAAGGCGCTTCCGTAGGCTTAGTTTGCACTTATAACCAGGTTCCTTTTTTAATCATCAGAACCTTATCCGACAAAGCTAACGACGATGCTAACGTCAACTTCTTAGAATTTCTACCCGTAGTAGCGGCTAATTCGTTTGCCGTGATTGAACATATGCTTACCCAACTCGATTAAAATCATGACTATTTGTAAACCTTTCTATTTCCTCGGATTGCTAGTAGCCTTTAGCCTTGTTGCTAGGGGACAAAAAAACAATGCTACCCTTAAAGCTTTGGCCCAACAAAAAGAGGCAATTGCTTGGTACACCCATTTGCACCAACAACCCGAATTGAGTACCCAAGAAGCGGGAACTTCGGCTTATTTGAAGCAGCAGCTTCGCAGGATGGGCTATACCATCGTCGACTCGTTAGGCTACCACAGTTTTGCCGCCATACTACGAAACGGGAAGGGTCCGACCCTTTTGTACCGCACCGATATGGATGGATTACCCGTCAAAGAAGAAACGGGTTGGTCCATTGCCAGCGTCCAAACCGCTTTGAAGGACAATGTACAAACCCCGGTGATGCATGCTTGCGGGCATGATATACACATGAGTACTTGGTTAAACGTGGCCCAACTCATGAATGCCCAGAAGAAACTATGGAACGGAACCTTGGTCTTAGTAGCGCAATCGGCTGAAGAAGTGGGTAAAGGTGCTAAGGGAATCTTTGCCGCAAAGGCTTGGAACCAAATCCCTACCCCAGACAAACAATTGGCCTTCCATACTAACGCTTATTTAGAAGTGGGGCAACTCGGATTTTGCGACGGCTATGCAATGGCTGCAGTGGACATGATGAACATTACGATTTATGGCAAAGGAGGTCACGGCGCGGAACCCCAGAAAGCCATCGATCCTATCCTACTTGCTGCCCATTATATTACCGAGATCCAGTCGATTGTGAGTCGGAATCTCCCTCCTAGCGATCCTGCTGTGATTACAGTAGGAGCCATTAATGGAGGTACTGTAGGCAATGTGATTCCGAGTGAGGTTACGTTAAAACTGACGATAAGAAGTTATTCTCCGGAGAGTCGGGCACTCATTTTACAACGATTAAAAACCATAGGCGACCAGTTGGCTTTAGCGGCTGGTATGGAGGCGAGCCAACTTCCCAAATACGATTTGCTGGACATGTCGATACCACCTGTATTTAATTCGTTATCCTTAGGCGGCGAACTTAAGAAAGCCCTCGCTTCAAGCTTTACTATTGTACCTGTAGTTCCCACTATGATTGGCGAAGACTTTGGGATTTACAGTAAGCAAAACACGATACCGAGTTATTTGATTTGGTTAGGTGTTTTAAGTAAAAGTCAAAAAGAAGGCTATTTAAAGGACCCCTTAGGCATCCCGTCCTTACACAGTGCACGCTTTGCTCCTGATTACGCTGCGGTCATACCTGCTGCGACGGAGGCTATGGGCACAGCTTTGCTACACTTATTTCAAAATCCATAGTCATGACTAGTACGTTAGTATTTCGACCGTTATGTTTTGAAGAATTTGAGGTCTTGGTTCGCTGGGCTGCCCTTGAAGGTTGGAATCCTGGGAAGGCCGATGCTGCTTTGTTTTGGGCCACCGATTCGGAGGGATTCTATGGCTGTTTCGATAACGATACATTGATAGGCGGTGGCTCAATCGTCTCTTACTCAGGACTCTTTGGATTCATGGGCTTTTTTATCGTGCATCCGGATTATCGTGCTAAAGGATTGGGTGGGCGTTTATGGCAACTGCGAAGAGACACTTTGCTTTCCCGTTTGCACCCTGGAGCGGCTATTGGGATGGATGGTGTGGTGGCGATGCAACCCTTTTATCAGCAAGGCGGGTTTGCTATTGCGTTTCGAGACGAGCGTTATGAAAAAACAGGAACTTCTTATCCGCCAAACCCCGCGATTAGTTTGATTACCCCTGCCGATTATCCTGAAGTATTTGCTTTAGATTTGGCTTGCTTTGGTGTGGCACGCGAGGCCTTTATGACTCGCTGGATGGAATCTAATAATGCTACTGCTATTAAATATACAGGCCCCGATGGCTTACAAGGATTTGCCGTTCTAAGAGCCTGTCAGACTGGTTACAAAATCGGACCATTGTTTGCTGATAACCAGTTTGTTGCCGAGTCTTTGTACGAGTATTGCTTGAACAGTGTTATTGGCCAACCCGTGTACGTAGATATACCCGTCTGCAATGAGGCTGCAGTGGCGTTGGTGCATAAATATGAAGCCCAATACGTGTTTGAATGTGCGCGGATGTATCATGGCACACCCCCTACTACAGCCCACGATAAGATTTTTGGAATTACTACTTTTGAACTAGGGTAAGTTAGTCCACCACTTTCTCAAATGCTTTGCGGGGACTTCCACGGAAGTATACTTCCCCACAATACACATATCCGTATTTTTCGAACAAGGATAGCATGGCAGGATTATCAAAATTGGTGTCCGCCTTCACGCTCCCAATACCTTGTTGTTGGGCATAGGCTTCTATAAAATCAAACAAGGCTTTGGCCACGCCTTTACCGAGGTAGTCTTCTGCTACGGCGACGCGGTGGAAGACGACGAAATCAGCATTCGTTAGCCATTCCCCGTCCAGGCGCGCATATTCGGGTTCGTCGTTCACTAACACCGCCACATAGCCTACAATCTCATCCGTATGCATGGCTACATACCCTACCCCTTTTTCTAGATCATTGGCTACCACGCTTGGATTGGGATAGCCGTCTTGCCATTGGTTGCTGCCATCGGCTTTTCTTCGGGCGATGGCTTGCTGGAGCACCTCCCATATTTGGGCAGCATCAAAAGAAGTAGCTAGCCGAAGGGTGTAGGCATTCATACGATTTATAATTTGTGCATGGCCACAGCGATTTCGGCGGCAATGCGTGCGTTATTTTTAATTAGGGCGATATTGGCTTCAAGGCTTTCCCCTTGGGTATGTGAGGCGATATGTTGTAGTATAAAAGGAGTTACTTCTTTGCCTTTGATGTTTTGGGCCGCGGCATCGTTTAGCGCTTTTTGAATGTGTGTTTCGATGATATCCGAAGGCATTTCGTATTCCGCTGGAATCGGATTAGCAATCAGCACCGACCCATTCAGTCCGAGGTCCCATTTGGTTGCTAGGAGTTGGGCCAACCCTTCAGCAGTATCCATGCGTAAGGGCGATTTGAAGCCACTTTTGGATGAGTAGAAACTCGGGAATTCATCTTGGCCATAAGTCACTACGGGTACGCCAAGTGTTTCCAGGTACTCTAAGGTGAGTCCGATATCCAAAATAGATTTCACTCCTGCGGCTACAACAGCCACGTTAGTTTGTCCCATTTCGGTCAGGTCGGCTGAGATGTCTAGGGTAGTTTCTGCTCCTCTGTGCACCCCTCCTGTACCTCCGGTGGCGAAGATTTTGATGCCTGCCATAGCAGCGATTCTCATCGTAGCGGCTACGGTGGTTGCTCCTGGTAGTTTATTAGCCATTACAAAAGGCATATCCCTTAAGCTTACTTTCCACACCCCTTTGGTTTGGCCGAAGAACTCGATGTCCTGTTGCGATAGTCCTACTAGGCAGCGGCCGTCTTTTATGGCGATGGTCGCGGGGATGGCACCATATTGGCGTACGACATCCTCTACGGCTTTGGCTGTAATGGCGTTTTGCGGCCACGGCATGCCGTGGGAGATGATGGTCGATTCTAGCGCCACTACAGGAATGTTATTAGCTAAAGCATGTTGGACTTCCGGGAGTATTTGGAGGTAACTTTTAGTAATCATGGTAATAGGTTTGTATGAGTTGGTTTAATCGTTCAGGATTCATATTCGCATCCACGGTTCCTTTTTGGAGGAGGATGTTGAAGGCTAGTGTGTGGCCGTATTTGAGGCAATCTAGGGAGTCTTTTCCTTGTAAGTGGGCGTAGAGCCAACCTGCTAGGGCAGCATCCCCTGCTCCAGTGCTATCGACTATGGTTAGCTTAGGAACTCCTTGTGCTTGATGGGATGTTGCGTTATGCATTACGGATCCTTGTTCCCCTTTGCGGAGCCACAGGTTTTGAACGCCACGGCTGAACACTTGGTTGAGACCTTCCGTTTCTGAGGCAACGGCAGTAATGGCTACTAGTTCGTCTTCATTAGGCGTAATCATGTAGACGCCATTAAGATCGAGTGTCGCTAGTTTGGCCGCTTTGGGAACCGATACGGGTTCGATGACCAATTTCTTTCCTTCCCTTTTTGCTGTTTGGATAAGCCATTGCAGCGTTTCGGTGGGTAGATTCGTGTCGGCCAACCAATATGGGAATGTTTTCAAGAACCCTACTTGTGCTTCTAGGGCTGTGACGGTTAGTGCAGCGGTGCAACTGTCTTGGCACACGGCAACGTGCAAACTCCCGTCGGCGTCCAATACCGAAACGTATTTGCCTGTGGGGCCGTCTACTTGGAGCGAGGCTTTTAGGTCGATTCCGATTGCTTCTAAGCTTTGGCGGACCCTAGCCGCTTCCCCATCATTCCCAAGGGCGGTGAGCAAGGATACCTCGACTCCTAGTAGGGCTAGGTGTTGGACGATATTGCTCATCACTCCGCCAATATGAGAGGATTTCTGAGCGGGGTTAGAGGAATACGGTGTGATGGTTCCTTCACAGAAATACAATTCGTCTATCAAGGTGGCACCGATGCAGAGTACTTTTTGCGTCATGGGGCAAAGATAGGGAATTGGTGATTTGAAGATTTGAAAATTTGAAAATTTGAGGATTTGAAAATGTAGCAATGTAGTAATGTGTTTATGTAGCAATATTGCGATACGTATAGGGACTATTCTCTAATTTTCAAATCAACCCATTTTCAAAATCCAACGGATAACTGACTAGTCCCTTTATTTATGTTGTTATAATAAATATATTTGTGGCTTGCTAAAATGATGATTTATGAAATACGGTTTGCTTTTTCTATTGGTTAGTTTTTCTTGTTTGGCGCAAGCGCTGAAGCCGGTTACGGTGATTAAGCAACGTACTTATTATTTGAATGGTGGGGTACGTACTACCGTAGTGGATGGGAAGTCAAGGGAGTTGATTAAAATAGATTTACCGAAGAACACTAAAGGTTGTTATTATAGTTTCACCACGGCTCCTGGAGAAGATGGGACGAAGTTGTTGGATTTGGGCCTCCAATTGACCGCTGCGATTTATGGCGGAACTCCCGGCATGGCGATTGCTTCAAAGATAAAAGTACCGGCGGGTGCGGATGCGGTAGATGTTTATGTGCTTTCGCCGGGGAGTGTTAAGGCGTTTATGGCTAAGGAGGACAAGAAGTGGAAATCCCATAGAGACATCAGTGTGCACAACGCTAAGGATGCGGTACAATACATTGACAATACCCGTTATGGGAATTCGTTTTACATAGGCTTGCGGAATCCCTCTGCCTTGAGTGGCATTGCCATAGCGATTGAAGTGGTGGCGATGGTAGAAGAACCGGTAGTGGACACACCGAAGGCCGAGTTGTACGGAGATTTGGGTTGGAAATCCTACGAAAAAAAAGACTATAAAAAAGCATTATCCTATTATGAAAAAGCCTTGTCGTATGACCCTAATTTGGCTTACGTCCATTTTAACCGCGCTTTGATTTACTTATTACAAGGCAAGGCCGATGTGGTAGAACTATATGTAGAAGCGATTGCGCTGGCGGAGAAAGATGCGGATTCCCAAAAAATATTTCAGAATGCGTTGGTCGATCTAAAAGCGTTGCAATCTAGCAAGCCTACTTTGAAAAACATGGATACGATTGTGGAGTTGGTTTCCAATGAAATTAAGACCCCTTAATCAAAGTAAAGGGGAAACATATCTCAGAAAAAGCCCAATAAGCTCCGCTAATTTCTTTTCCGATGCTGCGGGTATTTCCAGAAAAAATGTGTTTTTGCGGCATGAAGCAGCAGGAATTTTTATCGAATGTCCAAAAT
>JBJONL010000025.1:0-26928 GCA_046051865.1 Bacteroidota bacterium
TGTTAGGTCATAGCCCACTTTGGCAGAAACAAAATCATATTCATAAATTTTATCGGTTGCAGTCATTGTTTTTTCATAGCCTAACGTGATTTTTGGGTAGTCGTCGTTGGGGATGTTGAATTTTCCGTCGGGGCGTGTCCAATATTTTTGACCAAAATTTATTCGGAACGCTATGTTGGCTTTTACCAAGTTGTGCTTTGTAATAGCAGCGCTAGTTTCATCTGCAGGCGCTAATGGATTGTTGGAGGAGTATCTGTCGTCACTTTTGACTACGGCTTGGTCAGTAGTGTTGTATAGTGGTTTTCTTTCGGAGTACTCAATATTAGTATATAAGTGTAAACCATTGATAAGTTCTCTTTCGAAGCAAAGGGCTGCAAAGTTCTTTTCGTACAGCTTCATGAAGTTGTTTTTAAAGAAAAGGGAGCTTACGGTGTTTACGATATTGGAGATGGGATTGTTGCTGTTGAATTGGCTTACATAACTTCCGCCGTTTAAGGTAATGATGCTGTTATTGGTGTTGTTGAATTTGTGAAAATAGCTGGCCGTACCTCTTATTTTTTTCTCAGAGAATCCATAGTTGAATTGAGTTCCTATACGGGTAAAGGTTCTTTTTTCCTCGTTGCGTTGGAAATAAGAAAAACCGGCGGTGGTATTCCATCCTTGGACAGTATTGAAGGCGGTATTTAAAAGAGGCCCCTCATAATTGAGCGACCATTTTTTAAATGAATTGGCATAGCTGTATCCGCTTAGGATATCCATGAATTCGAATTTGTTATGTTTAGCGTCAATCGAGTCTAGATAGGGTTTTGATTTCTTTTTGGTTTGTAGAATATCTTTTTTGATGTAATCCTTGTTTTCTTCTTCAGTAAGGGGCACGGGTCGTATTGTGTTCCAAAAAGAGTCTTCTTTTTTGTTAGCGTTATCTTCGAAAGAGAGGATTTGGTTGGTAAATGTCTTTTTGTCGAATTGTTTTGCGAATTCGAAATTGGAATAGACGTAAGTGAAACGACCGTTAACCTTGATGCTAAGCATACCGGCAATAAAGTCAATGGTTTGTGTGTTCTTTACCCATATCTTGTTTAGGCTGTTGTAGCTATAGCTTTGTTTGAGTGTTAGATTATCGATGACTGGAGTTTGCATTTGGCTTCCTTTAATAGAAAGGTCAGTTGCATAAATGGCATAGGAATCTTCTACTATATAAATGTAGCCTTCCATTACGGGTTCGTTTGAGCGACGGGGGATAACTTTTATTTTGTTGATTTGTTGGCGGTTCTCCGTAAAAAAGGAGCCTTCAATTTTATATTTATAGTAATTAAAAGCATTGTCAGCGATGGGCGATACTACATTGATTTCGAAGGGTAAGTAATTGTCATAGCAGTCAAAATTTACGGAAGCGGCGTTGTTAAAGCTAAAGCCATTGTCTTTGCCGCTTACTTTAGAAGCTACGATCACTTCTTTCATTTTATCGGGTTTTTGAAAGGTGATTTTGGATACCGTTTCAGAGAGGTAAATGATACCGCTTCTTGTTGAGTCTAGGATTTCGTCGAAAAAGTCGAATTTCTGTCCCATGATTTTTTTTGGGGCATCTTTGAGGCGGATGATGCCTCTGGAATAAAAATCGGCTTTATAGCGTGCGGTCATTTCCGCATTATCTTTTTTGTTTTTTATGGCGTTGCGAATGATTTCATTGGCGGGGTTGTCTTTGGGGTTTATGATCACTTCGTTTAGGATGATGTTTTCTTCTTTAAGGATCACTTCTATTTGGGTAGCGGTTTTGTCTAGGTCGACAACTTGTTTATTAGTTTGGTATCCCAAAAATTGGAAGATAATGTTGTGCTTGCCAGGTGTCCGAACGTTTAATTCAAATTTCCCTAGCTCGTTCGAGGTGGTTCCGTTATAGGTATTCTCTTCAAATATGTTTACGAAGGGTAGGGGTTTGCCATTGATGTCTTTTACGGTCCCTTTTATTTGGGCAAAAGAGTAAAGCGAACATATTATAAATAGAAGTGTTGTGATTTTTTTCATAAGATTGTTTTCGTTAAGGGCAGTTCACATGCTAGCGCGTAATTCTGCTTCTCTAATTATAAAAAGGATTGTAATGCTAGTTCATAGCTTTTTAATCCGAATCCTATAATGATTCCTTTGGCATTGGCGGAGATGAAGGATTGGTGTCTAAAGGTTTCTCTGGCGAAGGTGTTGGAAATATGTACTTCAATTACTGGGGCTGTAATGGCTTTGACGGCATCACCGATTCCGACAGAGGTATGGGTATAGGCTGCGGCATTAAGGATTATCCCGTCGTAGGAGAAGCCTACTTCTTGAATTTTAGAAATTAGTTCGCCTTCAATGTTGCTTTGAAAATAACTGATCTCTATAGCGCTGTATTTTCTTCTTAATCCGGTGATAAAGGTGTCAAAGGAGAGGCTGCCATAGATTTCAGGTTCTCGTTTGCCAAGTAAATTGAGATTTGGCCCATTTATTATTATAATTTTCATACAAATTCTGATTTAGGTAAAGGTATAAATAATCTTTTAGATAGTTTGTAGTTAAATAAAAAACACTTTTTTAATAGGGGGTGGGCTTCAAAAAGACGTAAAATGGAGGGTTGTGAAAAATGCAGTTATTGTTAACAAAGTAAAAAAAACGGATATCCTTTTGTTTTTAAATGGGTTACGTATATTTTTTGTTAATAAAATTGTTAATAACTGCAACAGCCCTTGTGGGTGCTCGAAAAATATTAGATATACTTTTGGTGTATTAATTTTAAAATTAAACAAACATGAAAAAAATTATTTTAACAGTAGCAGCAGTATTCGCTTTATCGTTTGCTAACGCTCAAGACAAAAAAGAAGGTTCAGCAGGATTTGCTAAAGGTGACTTGTACTTAACAGGTGCTTTCAGTTTTTCAAGTGACAAAGATGAGGCAGAAGTTAAAACTGATGGTTTAACAGTTGCTCCAGGTATTGGTTACTTTTTAACTGACAACGTTGCTTTAGTTGGTGCTTTAGAGTACAACTCTACTAAAGTAGGTGATGCTAAAACTACAGGTTTTGGTTTACATGCAGGTGTTAAATATTTCTGGACTCCAGCTAGTCAATTCTCTTTATCAATCGGAGGTGAATTATCTTATGATACTGAAAAAGCAGGAGATCTTAAAACTAACACAATTGGTCTAAACGTACCAGTAGGTTTACATTATTTTGTGTCTGATAGTTTTGCTATCACTTCTACTTGGGGTGGTTTAAACTATTCATCAGCTAAAGCTGATGCAGAAGGTGCTAAAGCTGCTACTAACTTAGGATTAGGTTTAGATATGAGAGCTATCAGCTTTGGTTTGATCTACAAACTATAATCTGTAGTACATACAACAAATGAAACCGCGCTTTTAGCGCGGTTTTTTTTTATACGGCATTTGCCGTATTTTTTTTAAGTATAAAATACGCTTCATTTGGACTTACTAATTTTAAAATTAAACAAAATGAAAAGAGTTATTTTATTGATAGCAGTTACCTTAGCTGCGACATTTGCTTGCGCACAAGACATGAAGTTTGGTGTGAGAGGTGGGATAGATATGGTTTCCGCTAAAGCAACCTATGATGATGGTTTTGGGAATTCCTATGCTAGTACCGCATCAACTACTGGTTTTTATGTAGGAGGTTTTGCTGACTTTTCTATTGCCGATAAAGTAACGGTAGAGCCAGGAATTGCTTATCATGCTGCTTCTAAAGATGGCACAAAATTGAATTTTTTAAGTGTTCCTGTAACTTTTAAATATGAAGTAGCTGAAAAAATAAACGTGCTTGCAGGTCCTGCCCTGTTTTACAATATGGATGCTGATGCGCAAGACAAGACGACCTTTAATTTGGATCTAGGAGGTTCTTATGATATCACCGAGAATTTGTTTGTGGATCCTAGATATTCAATTGGTTTATCAGGTGACGTTAAAGTAAATCACTTCTTGTTAGGGGTGGGTTATAGATTCTAAGCCTAATATCATATAAATAGAGAAACCACGCTTAGCGCGTGGTTTTTTTATTGGTATTCATTTTGTTTCTTTGTGCTATGAATTGGAGTCCGTATATAAAAAGTTTTCAGACCTATTTAAAGATAGAACGTAGTTTGTCAAAGAATACGGTAGCAAACTATACGTTCGATTTAGAAAGGCTTTGTATGTTCTTAAATGAAAACGGAATAGCTGATTCGCCGGAGCAAATAGGTGAAGAGACTATTCAACAGTTTATCTATAGTGTATCTAAAGAAGTCAATGCGCGCTCGCAAGCACGTATTATTTCAGGATTGAAGAGTTTTTTTTCTTATTTGTTATTCGAAGATTACCGTACTGACAATCCGATGGAACTAATAGAATCACCACGAATCGGTAGAAAGCTTCCTGATACGCTTAGTGTCTCGGATATTGATCGGCTAATAGCGGCTATTGATTTATCTACGCCAGAAGGCGAACGAAATAGAGCTATATTGGAAGTTATGTATGGTTGCGGTTTACGCGTGTCGGAGGCTGTTTCCTTAAAGATATCGGATTTGTTTTTTGAGGAAGGTTTTATAATGATTACCGGTAAGGGGAATAAGCAACGCTTTGTTCCGATTGCAAGGTCGACTCAGAAGTGTTTAGAGGGTTATAAAAACCAGGTACGGACTCAGTTAACCATAGTGAAGGGACACGAGGATACGTTGTTTTTAAATAGACGGGGTCGGCAGTTGACGAGGGCTATGATGTTTACTATTATAAAGGATTTAGCGGTGAAGATCAATTTAGGGAAGAATATTAGTCCGCATACCTTAAGACATTCTTTTGCAACGCATTTGTTAGAAAACGGAGCAGATTTGCGTTCGATCCAGTTAATGCTTGGGCATGAGTCCATTACTACGACCGAGATCTATGTTCATTTGGATCGAAAATATTTAACACAAATAGTAGCTAGATTTCACCCAAGAAAAATGTAGTTTTTATTTTTTTTCGCTATTTTAGCAGAAGTTTGAAAAGAAGCATAACTCCAAATCTCTTTTAAAATGATTAAATTTAATGATGTTTTTGTAGTTGATGATGATAAAATATTTCATTTTATTATTAAGAAACTACTTTTAAATAACAATATCAATGTGAGTCCGAAATTTTTCGAAAATGGCTTACTGGCTTTAAATGGTATTAAAGATAAATTGGATAGGGGAGAAGCCTTACCAGATTTGATTTTGTTAGATATTAATATGCCGATATTGGACGGTTGGCAATTTTTGGAGGAATATATCAAACTAAAAGATCGTTTAAAAAAAGAGATTCCGATTTATATTATTAGTTCTTCTGATAATACAGTTGATACGGATAGGGCTAAGGATTTTAAATCGGAGATTAGTGATTATTATTTAAAGCCGGTTACGGTAGAAGCGATAAGAACAATATTTAGTGTATAAAAAAAGCGACCAGATGGTCGCTTTTTTTATGATATGCTTTTCTTTATTTAGCGATATTCACCGCTCTAGTTTCACGTATAACTGTGATTTTAACTTGACCAGGATACGTCATTTCAGTTTGAATTTTTTGTGATATTTCAAAAGAAAGACTAGCTGCGTTTTCGTCACTCACTTTTTCACTTTCCACAATAACACGTAATTCACGGCCAGCTTGAATAGCGTAGGCATTTTTCACTCCGTTGAATCCGAAGGCTATGTTTTCTAAATCTTTTAAACGTTGGATGTATGAGTCTAAAACTTGACGTCTTGCACCTGGTCTAGCGCCTGAAATCGCATCACATACTTGAATGATAGGCGATATTAAGTATTTCATTTCTATCTCGTCATGGTGCGCTCCGATAGCATTGCATACTTCTTCTTTTTCGCCGAACTTCTCAGCCCATTGCATCCCTAATAAGGCGTGTGGTAAGTCACTTTCCGTATCAGGCACTTTACCGATATCATGCAACAAACCTGCTCTTTTAGCTAATTTCACATTTAAGCCTAATTCAGCTGCCATGATACCACAAAGTTTAGCTACTTCTCTAGAGTGTTGCAATAAATTTTGTCCGTATGAAGAACGGTATTTCATTCTACCTACTACCTTGATTAATTCAGGGTGAAGGCCGTGAATGCCTAAGTCAATTACGGTACGCTTACCAACTTCAATGATTTCGTCATCAATTTGTTTAGTAGTTTTTGCCACTACTTCTTCGATTCTGGCTGGGTGGATACGTCCGTCGGTTACTAATTTGTGTAAGGAAAGACGAGCTATTTCTCTTCTAACCGGGTCGAAACAAGAAAGGATGATGGCTTCTGGAGTATCATCTACGATGATTTCAACACCAGTTGCCGCTTCTAATGCTCTAATGTTTCTTCCTTCACGTCCAATAATTCTACCTTTTACATCATCAGATTCAATGTTGAATACCGATACGCAGTTTTCTACCGCTTCTTCGGTACCAACACGTTGTATAGTGCTAATGATTACTTTTTTGGCTTCTTGTTGCGCTGTTAGCTTAGCTTCTTCAATGGTGTCTTGAATATGAGACATTGCTTTAGTTTTAGCTTCAGCTTTTAGGCTTTCTACCAATTGTTCTTTAGCGTCTTCAGCAGAAAGGCCTGAGATTACTTCTAATTGATCTACTTGGCTTTTGTGAAGTTTCTCTAGCTCATTTTGTTTTTTGTCTAATAATTCAATTTTAGAAGTGTATTCATTGGTTTTAGCTTCAAAGTCATCGTTTACTTTCTTGGCTTTGGCTAATTCACTAGAAACTTGAGATTCTTTGTCGCGTGTTCTTTTTTCTACTTCTGCTATCTTCTTGTCTTTGCTTAGAATTTCTTTTTCGTGTTCCGATTTCAATTCTAAAAACTTCTCCTTGGCTTGCAGTAGCTTGTCTTTTTTGATGTTTTCTGCTTCAACATTGGCATCTCTTAAGATTGTGGACGCTTCTTTCTTAGCGTTCTTAATCATGTTGGATACGTTGTTCTTTTCGAGGTATTTTGCGATTCCAAATCCTCCTCCAATTCCAGCAATTAAAGCAATTATAATTAGTATAGTTCCCATTTTTATTTGATAGTGTTTATATATAAAAAAAGCCTACATTAGGTGAATGCATAAACTCGTAAGGACAAGTTTTGAGCTAACTCGCTGTTCAAGTTTCCACGGTAGAAGTGGCATGCTTTAGTAGCGACGATTTGCTCATTCTAATTTGTTAGTGTTGAGTTTACCAATTAAAATCTAATGTAGGCAGTGTCGTATTCTATGTTAAGAACGTTATTTTTTATCGAGGTACTGGAATAATAAATCATTAATCTTTTTTAATCTGTCCAGCGTATCTTTACTGTCCGTGGAATTGTCCACTTGCTTTTGTTCTACTTGTGAAGCAAATTGTAAAGCGCACATCGCTAGTACATCTTGTTTATCACGAACCGCATAGTTTTCTTCGAATTGCTTAATCATCGCATCAATTTTTTTGGAGGCGCTTCTCAGCCCTTCTTCTTGAGAGAGGTCAACCGTTAGCGGGTAAACTCTGTCAGCAATTGATAGTTTTATTTTAAGCTTTCCATCCATGTTTTAGTCTGATAACTGTGCGATACAGTAATCTATCTCTCTGATTAATGAATTTATTTTAAGCTTGGTATCTCGTTTATTTTCTTCACCGCCTAATAATGAATTAGCCATTTTGAGTGCATCACTTTCTGATTTCAAATCGTCAATCGTTTTGGATTGCTTGTGAATCACAGCAGCAGCTTTCTCTAATTCTGCTTTTAAAGCGATAGAATCTTTTTCTAAACCTTCTATTTTATTAAAAAGTTTTTCAATTCTATTTTCAAGAGAATCAATTATTTCTGCAATTTCACTCATGAAATACTTTGTTCATTACTTACTTTACAAAGTTAGGATTCTATTTTGTTTGCACAATAGTTTTGACAATTATTTATTTCTTTTTTAGCGGATAAGGATAATAAATTGTTTTTAAGGAGGTTACAAAACAATGGGGTGTTGTAAATTTTTACGCACTTTTAATTATCTTAGCCAAAACATTCTTTGATGCGGCATTATTGGTTCCTTATTTTGATTACATCAGTAGTATTTGGTCAGGTACAATATCCTAAAGATTACTTTAGCTCCCCATTAGATATTCCGCTGCAATTGGCTGGTAATTTTGGCGAATTGCGCCCAAATCATATTCATTCTGGATTTGATTTTAAGACCCAACAAAAGGAAGGGTTTAAAGTTTTCGCTACCGCGGATGGCTATGTTTCTCGAATTAAAATTTCAGAAATAGGGTACGGAAAAGCCGTTTATATTACCCATCCGAACGGGTACACCACTGTCTATGGTCATCTGCAAGCCGGATATGGGCCTGTAGAGCAATTGATTAAACAGGAGCAGTACAAAGCCAAGTCGTATCAGATTGATATTGCCTTTAAACCCGGTGATTTGTTGGTTAAGAAAGGGGATGTTATCGGAGTTTCTGGTAATACAGGCGGTTCGGATGGCCCCCATTTGCATTATGAAATCAGAGATACTTTTACGGAAAAAATCATTAACCCCTTATATTTTGGTTTTGACCTGTTGTTGCCTGATGATAAGCGACCGTTAGTGACCAGTTTGATGGTTTATCCTTTGGACGAGAACAGTCAAGTGAATGGATTTAGAAGACCCTTTTCTGTTAACATGGCTTTGCAAGAGGATGGGACTTACTTAGCTGAAAAAATTGAGGCTAGTGGGAAAATAGGTTTTGGTATAAGTACCGCGGATTATGATAATGTATCGTGGAATTCCAATGGGGTTTATAGTGTGGCTTCCTTTTTAAATGGTCAAGCTTTTTTTGGGTATCAGTTTGATACATTTTCCTTTGATGAAACCCGCTATGTAAATGCATTGATCGATTATGAGCGGTATAAAAATCAAAAGCAACGCGTCCAAAAATTATTCATGAAAACTTCCTATCCCTTGAGTTTGCTGCGTGCTAATGCTGCACAAGGGATTGTCACGTTGCAGCCAAACGTAACCCAATCGTATCGTATTGAAGTGGCCGATTTTTTTGGGAATATGACTAAGGTTTTTGTGCCTATACAGTATAAGATTGCATTGAACAAGGTAGGGGAGTTATCGGTTACTTCTCCTTATTTGTTACAAGCTAATCGAGAATCTATTTTTGCGTTAGATAATGTTACAGTTAATTTTCCTGCCCATGTTTTTTTGGATGATTTCTATATGGACTTTGAGGTTGCCAAAGGTATTGCCAAGGTGCATAACGATGTAGTGCCAGCTTTTGCCAATTTCTCCGTAACTTTTGAAGATAGTTTGGCGACTGCAAAGGACCGCGAAAAAATGTTTATTGGTTTGGTGGATGGGAAAAAAGTCAGTTATTACTATACTAAACGGTATAAAAATTCGTTTACCATTTACACCAAAACCTTGGGCACTTATAAGTTGCTGAAAGACGGTATGCCACCTAAAATTAAAATCGATAAAAAAGTAGGGGGTAAATGGATTAGTAAGATGGATGCGCTGCAATTCACCATTTCCGATGAAGGGTCAGGCATTAAAAGTTATGAAGGCTATTTGAACGGCAATTGGATTTTATTGGAATACGATCCTAAGACAAAAAAGCTAATACATCACTTTGCTGACGGTGTAGTAGCGGAGGGACAAAACGATTTAAAAATAGTGATTACTGATAATGTTGGAAATTCTACTATCTTTGAAACACAATTTTTTAGAAGTCAAAAACCTTAACGATATAGTTTGAGAACACATAAATTCCTTTTTACGCTCCTGTTTTTTACCCTAAGTATTATTGCTTTTGCACAAAATCAAATGGCTAAAGTAGCGGGTGTCGTCCTTGATGAGAATGGTAAACCGGTAGAAAATGTAAACGTAAGTTACCAAACGAAAACTTCGACCTCCGATGCCAACGGTTTTTATGAAATAACGGTGCCAGCCAATCAAAAAGTAGTATTGGTCTTTACCCATGTTTCGTTAAATAAGATCACAGCGACTTTAACCTTGAAACCCAACGAGAATTATGAATTTCATGTGGTGATGAATGATAAAGCGGATCAATTGGGTGAGGTGTTCGTAACAGGCAATCGCAAACGTGTGCAAGGCATTACCACGCTGTCTCCAGAAACGGTTCGAAAGAATACTAGTGCTAATCCCGGTATTGAGAGCGTGTTAAAGACTTTCGCGGGTGTTAATGGGAATTCCGAATTAAGTTCGGGCTACAATGTACGAGGGGGGAATTACGATGAAAACTTGGTTTATGTAAATGAGATTGAAGTGTACCGACCGTTCTTAGTGCGTTCAGGACAACAAGAGGGATTAAGTTTTACCAATACGGATATGGTGCAGAATATCGACTTTTCTGCGGGAGGATTTCAAGCCAAATATGGTGATAAATTGTCTTCTGTTTTGGACATCACATATCGAAAGCCAACCAGATATAGTATTGCGGCTGAAGCCAGTTTTTTAGGCGGAAGTTTAACAGGAGAAGGTGTTTCAAAAAACAAAAAATGGTCAGCCATTACAGGAATTCGATACCGCGACAATTCGCTTTTAGTGAACAGCCAAGAGACTTCCACGAATTATCGCCCCACCTTTGTTGACGTACAAACCAACGTGAATTTTAGTCCGAATAAGAAATGGCAGTTTAGTTTCTTGGGAAATGCTTCGCAGAACAAATACAATTATCAGCCTTTGACGCGTCAAACCAATTTTGGTACAGTGGACGAACCTATCGCGTTGCAAATCTTTTACGAGGGGCGTGAGAATGATAAATACCAAACCTTATTTGGCGCCTTCAAAACTAGTTTTCTTGCTAATGAGAATACCACTTTTAAGTTGATTACTTCAGTGTACCATACCCAAGAGCAGGAGTACTTTGATATTCTAGCGGCTTATTATCTGGGTGATGTGGATACCAATATTGGTTCGGAGACCCTAGGGCAAGTGACCTATAGCCGAGGAGTTGGTGAACAACTTAATCATGCTCGTAATGACTTAGATGCTTTGATCGTCAATGCCGAAGTTAAAGGAGTGCACCAAATCCATCAAAAAAAGCAACAAATCGAATGGGGTTTTAAGTACACTCGTGAAAATATTAGAGATCGTATCGTAGAATGGGAAGTTATTGATTCGGCGGGATTTTCGTTAAATCCTCCGGTATTAAATTTGCCACACAACGACCAGCCTTACAATCCATACGTGGGGCCACTAGTGCCTTATCAAAATGTTAGAGCTACTAATTTTGTCGATATCAATCGTTTTTCAGGTTATGCACAATGGAGTGCTAAAGCTAAGATAGGAGCGCATCAATTGTGGATTACAGCCGGGTCTCGTTTTCACAGTTGGGTCGTGTCTGGAGATAACATTGCGACCGGGAAAGTACAAACGGTTTACAGTCCACGTATGCAACTGACATTTAAACCCGATTGGGAAAAGGATATGGTATTCCGGCTTTCTACCGGACTTTATCATCAACCACCTTTCTACCGCGAATTAAGAGATATGGACGGTGTAGTTAATCCTAATGTTAAAGCACAGCAGTCGGTTCATTTTGTACTAAGTAATGATTACAATTTTAAAATGAATAACCGTCCATTTAAGTTGGTTACCGAAGCCTATTACAAATCCATGACCGATGTGAATACGTACACCTTGGAAAATGTACGTATCCGTTATAGGGCCAATAATGATGCTACAGCCTATGCTTATGGCTTGGATATGCGATTGAATGGGGAGTTTGTGCCGGGAACCGAATCGTGGTTAAGCTTTGGCTATATGAAAACCGAAGAGAATCAGGACGGAAAAGGCTTTATTGCACGACCTACGGACCAGCGTTTGAAATTTGGCATCCTATTCCAAGATTATATGCCTAACCTACCCAATATGAAATTGTATTTGAATTTGGTTTACAATACAGGGTTGCCAGGAGGTTCGCCTTCTTATGCAGATTCATACGATTATCAAACCCGTTTGCGCGATTACCGTAGAGCGGATGTGGGGTTTGCTTATGTATTGACCGAAAAAAATAACGAACGTGCTCAATCGCATTGGTTGAAAAAATTTCAAGATTTATCGGTAGGATTTGAGATCTTCAATTTGTTCAATAATCAAAACGCGATTACGAATACTTGGGTGCGTGATGTGTATACTAAGAGCCAATATGGTATTCCTAATTACATGACTACACGTGTATTTAACGTAAAACTGACCGCTAAACTGTAGCAATAATTCCTTATTTTTGAGTTTCAAATAGTTGAATATGAAAAATTACTATCCCTTTATACTCGTACTGGCTGCACTATTGATTACAAGTTGTAAAAAGCAAGAAGATGAAAAGCCAAAGGTTACTTATGATACCGTTTCTAAAGCCAAGCCAGCAGAGATTGTAGCAGATACTACGCAAGTAGCTGTTGCGGATTTGCCCATAGCTATGGAAGGAACTAATTATTTGATTCATCCAATTGGAGTGGTTGCTGGAGGGAATCGAGGGTTGAAATCGTCCTCAGATACCGGAGAAGGTTTTACCGTCTCTAATTATGGGGAATATCAAATAACAGGGTATTTGAGTAATTTGAAGTTCCAAGAAATAGGGAAGGATAGTTTACATGCCTTGACCGACAAACCGATATTAATCGAAACAGCCACTTATTTGAAAACCCTAGCAGACAAAACCAAACAACAGTTACTCGTCTATTCTTTAGCGGATATGGATACCAATAAAGATGGTAAATTAGATTCAAGTGATATTAAGTCGCTTTACATTAGCACCGTTGCTGGACTGCGGTTGACGAAACTTTCGGTTGATTTTCAAGAATTGGTCGACTGGAAAGTAATCGAATCCAAAAACTTACTGTATTTTAGAACCATTGAAGATACCAATAAAAATGGCGAATTTGATGCGGAAGACCACCTGCAATATCAATTTGTCAACTTACTTGATAAAGAATGGAAGGTTACAGCGTATAAACCGATACCCTAGTTATTCAAAGGATTGCATACTAACCAATTTGGAGTACATGCCGTTTTTGGCTAGCAATCCGTCATGTGTGCCTTGCTCTACAATCTCTCCTTTTTGCATTACGACAATGAGATCGGCCTTTTGAATGGTAGAAAGACGGTGTGCAATCACAACCGAAGTTCTGTTTTGCATCATGTTTTCTAATGCCTGTTGTACTAGTCGTTCACTTTCGGTATCTAAGGCCGAAGTAGCTTCGTCCAAAATCATGATGGGTGGGTTTTTCAAGACAGCACGGGCGATGGACAATCGTTGTTTTTGACCACCCGAAAGTTTGTTTCCGCTATCGCCTACATTGGTATAAATGCCTTCCGGTAAATCTTTGACGAATTCGTACGCATTGGCAATTTTCAAGGCAGCGATGATTTCGTCATCACTAGCATCCAGTTTTCCTAGGGCGATGTTGGCTTTAATCGTGTCGTTGAATAAAATAGAGTCTTGGGTTACCAATCCCATTAAATTGCGAAGGGAAAACATATCCAGGTCTTTAACATCAATGTTATCGATAAGGATACGGCCTTCGTTTACGTCGTAAAAGCGTGTTAACAAATTGGCTATCGTGCTTTTCCCACTGCCCGATTGCCCTACGAGCGCGACTGTTTTTCCTTTTGGAACGTTTAGTGAGAAGTTGCGCAATACATTTTCGTCTTCATATTTGAAGTTGATGTTTTCAATCGCTATACCAAGTTCAAAAGTCTCTTTTACAATGGCATTTTCTTTATTAACGATTGGATTGTCTTGCTCTAAAATCTCGAGAATACGTTCGATGGCTGCCGAGCCACGTTTGACACTGTAGGAAGCTTTTGATATCGATTTTGCCGGTGTTAGGATGTTATAGGCTAGTCCCATATAGGCAATGAAAGAGGCACCATCTAAGGTTTTTTCCATTAACACCATATTTCCACCATACCACAATAAAATAGCAATGACCATGATGCCCATGAATTCACTAACAGGTGAGGCAAGGTTTTGACGGTTTCCAATGTTTACCGATAAGTTAAAAAATCGGTTGGTTGAATTTTGGAACATTTTGTTGAAGTAGCTTTCGGCATTATAGCCCTTAACTACTTTGAGTCCGCCAAGCGTCTCTTCTATCGTTGATAAGAAGACCCCTTGTTCTTCTTGCATGCGAGTAGATTTTCGTTTCAATTGTTTTCCAATAAGCGAAATAATGTACCCAGAAACCGGAATGAAAATGAAAACGAATATCGTTAATTTGGTGCTAATGGTAAACATCATGATGATGGTGAAGATAATGGTTAAAGGTTCTTTAACGATTAATTCAAGCATCGACAACATGGACGTTTGTACCTCATTGGCATCACTAGAAATGCGAGAAATTAAATCTCCTTTTCTTTTTTCTGAGAAAAAAGCATGAGGAAGCTCTAATGTTTTTTCGTAAATAGCATTACGAAGGTCGCGCATGATTCCGTTGCGCAAGAAATTGATGAAAAACATCCCAAAGTATTCGCTTAGGTTTTTCAGCAAGAAAATGGTAATAATAATGGCTACCATAACAGCTAAGGTAAAGCTTAATCCTTTTTCGTCGGTAGTGGTTGTGATGTAGTAGCTAAGAAAATCCTCTAGATAATGCTTGAAATGAGCGATATCCACGTACTCCGGTTTAACGGTGTTTCTTTTGGTTTGGTCAAACAAGACCTGCATCATCGGAATCAGCGCCATAAAAGATAGGGTGCTGAACAAGGCATACAAGATGTTGAAAAATATGTTCAGGTAGGCGTACTTTTTATACGGCTTCAGGAAAGGAATTATTTTCTTAAAACTACTCATTAGTTCAACTGCATCGCAGTAATTATATTTTTAATTTTATGGTCCAATTGGTTCTCCACTGCCTCGAAATCAGCTACGGTATCCAAAGGAGCATTTACACTAAAGTAAAATTTGATTTTTGGTTCGGTGCCGCTAGGTCTTGCACAAATTTTCGAACCATCCTCAAGGTAGTAAATCAAGACATTTGATTTCGGAATAGCAATCGGTTCAATTTCGTTAGTAAACATATTTTTAGCGGTTGAATTCTCGTAATCTTCAATGCAAACTACGCGTTGTCCGTTTATTTCAGCAACCGGATTCTCACGTAAGTCCACCATCATTTGACTGATTTCCTGTAAACCTGAAATCCCTTTTTTGGTTAAAGAAATGAGATGCTCTTTATAAAAACCGTAATCAACATATAAGTTCAATAATTCTTTATAGAGCGTACTTCCTGCGGCTTTTGCTTGTGCTGCAATTTCACAAACCAAAAGCGTAGCGCCTACGGCATCTTTATCTCTTACGGCATCACCTACCATGAAACCAAAGCTTTCTTCTCCACCACCTATAAATTGTAGCTCTGGAAAATCTTTGATCATTTTAGCAATCCATTTAAAGCCTGTTAATCCAATTTTGCACTCTACGTTATAAGCCGAGCCAAGTTCATGCAACATTGGGGTTGAAACTATCGTGGAACCTATAAATTGTTTGCCGTTTATTTTTCCAGCACGTTTCCATTGCTCTAGTAAAAAGGCCGTCATGATCACCATGGTTTGATTTCCATTTAATAAAATCATTTTGCCATCGGTATCTCGAACGGCAATTCCTAGGCGGTCGGAGTCAGGATCGGTTCCAATGACGATATCAGCATTCACCTTCTCTGCTAAGGCTAAGGCCATGGTCAAGGCTTCTGGCTCTTCCGGATTGGGTGATTTAACGGTTGGAAAATTTCCATTGGGTACTGCTTGCTCTTCCACGATATTTACTTGGTTATACCCTGCTTGTTCTAATACGGTAGGAATTGATTTTATCGAAGTGCCGTGAAGGGAGGTGTAAACGATTTTGAGGTTCTCTTTTGCCGCTTCAGCGGTTTTGAAGCTGCAATTTTCAAGGGTTGACTTTACAAAGGCCGCATCGACCACTGTGTCAATATATTCGATCAAGCTATCGTTAGCCGTAAACTTTATAGCAGTATAATCTAACGATTCAATGAGTTGAATAATCTCCTCGTCTTGCGGTGGAACTAATTGTCCGCCATCTTGCCAGTACACTTTGTATCCATTGTATTCCGGTGGATTATGAGAAGCTGTTAATACTATGCCAGCATGACAATTCAAATGTCTAACGGTGAATGACAATTCAGGTGTTGTTCTCATGTCTGAAAACAAATACACGTGAATGCCATTAGCAGAAAATACATCGGCAACTACTTTGGCTAAGGTGTCGCTATTGTGACGGCAATCATAAGCAATCGCTACTTTGATTTGTTCGCCTTTAAAAGTTTGTTTGAGGTAATCAGACAAGCCTTGCGTATTTTTTCCAAGCGTATATTTATTGATGCGGTTGGTCCCAACACCCATGATGCCGCGCATACCACCGGTGCCAAATTCAAGGTTTTTATAAAAGCTCTCCTCCAAATCTTTTGGAGCACTTGTCATCATTTCTTTGATTTTGTTTTGCGTATCAAGATCAAACGTAGGGGTAAGCCATTCGTTTGCTTTGTCGAGTATCGATTGTTCCATGTGCATGCTGTACTTTTTTAATCTAAGATAATGAAGTATTTGGTTTTATAGATTTACTTCATGGGAAATTTTATAACGTTCTTCATTGTTTTTAGTGCGAAGAATGATTTCACCCAAAAATCCGGCTAAAAATAACTGCGATCCAATAATCATAGCGGTAAGGGCAATGTAGAATAGGGGGTTTTGAGATACTAAAATGGTGGGTTCGTGAAAGGCAAATAGCTTCAAGAGTTTGATGCCAATGATCAAAAAGGTAGCTAAAAAACCAATAATAAACATTACTACCCCTAAAGCACCAAACAAGTGCATCGGTCGTTTACCATATTTAGACAAGAACCAGATGGTAATTAAGTCGAGGAATCCATTGATGAAACGGCTCATGCCAAATTTCGATTCTCCGTATTTACGGGCTTGGTGAATGACTACTTTTTCGCCTATTTTGCCAAAACCTGCATTTTTAGCCAGTACCGGTATATAGCGGTGCATCTCCCCTGATACTTCAATGTTTTTGATGACAATGCTTTTATAGGCTTTTAGGCCGCAATTGAAATCATTCAAATGAACTCCTGAAGTTTTACGAGCAGCCCAATTGAATAACTTAGAAGGTAGGTTTTTGGACACTACCGAGTCGTAACGCTTCTTTTTCCAGCCAGAAACTAAATCATAGTTCTGGTTCATGACCATATTATACAATTCCGGAATTTCATCGGGACTGTCTTGTAAATCGGCGTCCATGGTAATGACAACATCGCCTTGTGCTTTGGCAAAACCAGCATGTAATGCCTGTGATTTCCCGAAGTTTCTTAAAAAGCGAATGCCTTTTACGTTGGAATTTTCAAGGGATAGTTTTTCAATGAGGGACCAAGATCCATCGGTACTACCATCATCAATAAAAATAACTTCATAGCTATAGTTATGAGCGGTCATTACTTTGACAATCCATTGGTGTAATTCGGGTAACGATTCCTGTTCGTTAAGAAGCGGAATGATTATGGATAAATTCATTAATTGTATTCTTGAGGTCTTTCGTTTTTAATAATAGCTCCAATAATCAAAGAATGAATTAAGGCTATGAAACAATTCATGACTACGGCTAAGGGTGCTGTAATGTATGGATTCATCATTTTCTTCATTATTGATAAGGACATTTCTAGTTGTTCTTTCGACATGGTCGGGTTTTCTTTAGCTGTTATGGCCGCCATTTTGTTCATTAAATCGGGTAAGAAATCAGGAAATATCATGGTGAAAATGATGTAGAAAACACCATACAATAGACTGGCTAGAAAAGCAATAGACATACCCGTTTTTATGCTTTCTCCAAAGGTAATGTAGCCATTGTTAATGTTTTTTTTGTAGTTATGGCATCCCCAAAAGATGAAAACAAAAGGGAGTATGAAATAATTTAAAATGCTGATGACAATGCCGTAGGCCTTATTTTCAGCCCCTATATTCAATACATAGGAAATTACTAATTCCAAAATCATGATTACTCCAAATAAAATTCCAAATTGGATTGAGGCTTTTGCGGTTGAGCTTTTTTGTTCCATTCTTATGGTTTTAATTATTTAACAAATATAGTAATTCCGTTATTACTATACCGTAAGTCTCTTGCATTTAAAAAAAGTTACCATAATGATTTGATTTTTGAAAAATAGTTGTATTTTTGCACACTCAAATTAAAAAAGAATTTAATAAAAAGTTGTAGGGCGTTTATACCTTCTAGAGTGGAAGCTTCAAAATCAACTACTTCATAACAATAAAAAGATTTACAAAATGAAAAAAGGAATTCACCCAGAAAATTACAGATTAGTTGCTTTTAAAGACATGTCCAATGAGGATGTTTTTATCACTAAATCTACCGTAGAAACAAAAGAAACAATCACACACGAAGGTGTTGAATATCCAGTTTTCAAAATGGAGATTTCTAGAACGTCTCACCCTTTTTACACCGGTAAATCTAAACTTATCGATACGGCAGGACGTATTGATAAATTCAAAACAAAATACGCTAAGCACGGAAAATAGTAGTTTAAGTGTTCAAATTTTAGGAAGACCATTCACGAAAGTGAGTGGTTTTTTTATACAATAAACTTTAGCCCTAGGCCTTGTCAAACGGATTTTTTTTATAAACTTTGGTACTTCATAACTTTGAATCTAAAATCATGAACTATATACTTTTTGATGGAACTGTTCGAAATGCGTTGCTCCCTTTTACTTTTACTAGGCCTGTAGCCGATATTCGAGTTGGGATTTTAACGATTAGAGAAAAGTGGGAAAAGCACTTAGGTTATACCACCACTACCTTAACGGAAGAATATCTTTCTGAAAAGTACCCTATGGTAGAAATGGAAGCCAATGTTATGATCAATGCGTCTTTCTTGCCGAATGAAGTTTTGGTTGAAATGATAAAGGCCTTGGAGCCTAACCAAGCTATTTTTAAAGGGGAAGAAGTGATTGCCTTCTACACAAATGATACCCAAGACGAAGTCGATTTTGACAGCTATGAGAGTATAGAGTATCACGAGGACTGTTTGAGAATAGAACATACTTGGGATATTTTTGCCAAAAATGATGCAGCACTGCGGGAAGATTTCGAGTTGCTTACCGAAGGTAGGACTTCGCAACCTATCCCAAAAAGTGTCAATGTACTGGCTCCTGAACATATTTTTATTGAAGAAGGTGCAACCCTGGAGTTCGTAACCTTAAACGCCTCCACAGGTCCGATATACATAGGCAAGAATGCCGAAATCATGGAAGGTTCAGTGATTCGAGGTCCTTTTGCCTTATGCGAATCAGGTAGAGTGAAGTTGGCCACCAAAGTATACGGAGCCACTACCGTCGGACCTCATTCTGTCATAGGAGGTGAAGTCAGCAATTCCGTTTTGATGGGGTATTCTAATAAAGGCCATGACGGCTTTTTAGGAAATGCAGTCTTAGGCGAATGGTGTAACATCGGAGCCGACAGCAATAATTCCAATTTAAAAAACAATTACGAAGAGGTACGCCTCTGGAGTTATGAAACCGAAGGTTTTGCTCGAACGGGCCTGCAGTTTTGCGGACTCATGATGGGCGATCACAGCAAGTGCGGTATTAACACCATGTTTAACACGGGTACGGTAGTAGGTGTTTCGGCTAATATATTTGGAGCAGGTTTTCCACGCAATTTTGTGCCAAGTTTTTCGTGGGGTGGCGCTTCAGGTTTTACGACCTACCTAACTTCTAAAGCCTTTCAAACAGCCAAAATAGTAATGGCCCGCCGACAAGTGGAATTTTCGGAGCAGGATACTAAAATCTTAGAGCATGTTTTTGAAATCACGGCCAAATATAGAAAGGAGTAATGTTGACTTGGAAATTTGAAGATTAGTGAAATAGAAAGTGCATTTTCAAATTGCATAATCTTCAAATTTTCAAATTGTATAACCTTCAAATTAAACTATCTTTGCATCCTCAATTTTTGACAACGATTTCATTTATTGAGAATATCTATGGAAGCAAGAAAAAAAGTAGCGTTTTATACGCTGGGGTGTAAACTGAATTTTTCAGAAACCTCTACCATCGCCCGCAACTTTCAGGACGAGGGATTTGATCGGGTGGATTTTGAAGAAGTCGCCGATATCTATGTCGTCAATACCTGCTCGGTAACCGAAAACGCCGATAAGCAATTCAAACATATCGTAAAAAAAGCCATGAAGCTCAACGACAAAGCATTCGTTGCGGCTGTGGGTTGCTATGCGCAGTTAAAACCAGAGGAGCTAGCGGCAGTTGATGGCGTTGATTTGGTTTTAGGGGCCACCGAGAAATTTAAAATAACCGATTATATCAACGACTTGTCTAAAAACGATATGGGTGAAGTACACTCGTGCGAAATAGAGGAAGCCGATTTTTACGCAGGCAGTTACTCAATTGGTGATCGAACAAGGGCTTTTTTGAAAGTGCAAGACGGCTGTGATTATAAATGCACGTACTGTACCATTCCATTGGCGCGCGGAATTTCTAGAAGTGATGCTTTGGACAATGTCTTGCATAATGCAGCGGAGATTTCAAAGCAAGGTATTAAAGAAATCGTGTTGACAGGAGTAAATATTGGGGATTATGGCAAAGGAGAGTTTGGCAACAAAAAACACGAGCATACCTTCCTTGATTTAGTGAAGGCCTTGGATGAAGTGCCTGGGATAGAGCGCTTGCGAATATCTTCCATTGAGCCCAATCTTTTAAAGAATGAGACGATCGAGTTTGTTTCGCAAAGCCGAACCTTCGTGCCGCATTTCCATATTCCATTGCAAAGCGGTAGTAACGAGGTGTTAAAGAAAATGAAGCGCCGCTATTTGCGCGAGGTCTATACGGATAGAGTAAATAAGATTAGAGAGGTCATGCCACAGGCTTGTATCGGTGTGGATGTGATTGTGGGTTTCCCCGGCGAAACGGAGGAGCAGTTCTTAGAGACGTATAATTACTTGAACGAAATGGATATTTCGTATTTACACGTCTTTACCTATTCCGAAAGAGATAATACCGAAGCAGCAGTAATGCCTCATGTGGTTCCGATGAATGTGCGTAATAAAAGAAGTAAAATGCTCCGCGGACTTTCGGTTAAAAAGCGTCGAGCGTTTTATGAAAATCAAATAGGCTCCCAAAGAACCGTATTGTTTGAAAGCGAAAACAAAGAAGGGTATATCCATGGGTTTACAGAGAACTACGTCAAAGTTAAAACGCCTTGGAACCCGGAATTAGTGAATACCTTACACCCGGTCCAACTCACAAAAATTGATGAAGACGGTGCCGTCCGAATGGATTTTTTGAATGTACCAGTATAATATAAACAAACCCCCGAAGACATTTCTTCGGGGGTTTTTCTTTTAAAACTTTGTCCTAGTTGATGCTTTCTACTAATCGAACAAACTCGGCTCGATAACCTTCTACGTCGTTTGCTAAACCCGATTGGGCTAGTTTCTTAATGGCTTCCGTCGAACGGTTAGCAATCAATTTAGAGTCTCGAAGTTTTAACCCAAACCAAGCCACTGCACTTCCAAATTTGAAGTCGGCCGAACTGTTTTCCAACGTAACGGCTTTATCAGCAATCACATCCACCATCTCGATGCTTTTATCACCGTCGGGTTTTTTATACCGAAATTTGATGGTCGCCAATTCTTCCTTATAATCGGCTGCATTTGTAGCCTTCACTTTCGTGTACTTTAGGTCGGATGGCAAGTAATCGCTGTCTACACCTACGGGTATTATTTCGTAAAGTGCTGTTACGGTATGGCCGCTTCCGAGTTCTCCGGCATCTATGGCATCGTTTTTAAAATCCTCTGCTTGGAGACGGCGGTTTTCATACCCAATTAAACGATAGGCTTGCACGTGTTTTGGGTTGAACTCTACTTGTACTTTAACATCTTTAGCAATGGCGTACATCGAACCCTTAAATTCCTTTCCTAAAAAGCGATTGGCTTCTTGTAGGTTGTCAATGTAGGCATAGTTGCCATTGCCTTTATCGGCAAGGATTTCCATTTTGCTATCCTGATAGTTGCCCATGCCATACCCTAAAACGGTTAAGAAGATGCCCGATTTTCTTTTGGCTTCTATTAACTCCTCCATGGCTTCATCTGATGAGGCACCCACGTTGAAGTCACCATCCGTCGCAATGATGACTCTGTTGTTGCCTTCTTTGATGAAGTTTTGTTCGGCTAATTTATACGCTAGTTCAATGCCTTCTCCGCCAGCGGTGCTACCTCCCGCTTTCAAATCGTCGAACGCTTCCAGGATGGTATCGGTATCATCGCCGTCTGTTGGTGACAGGACAACACCCGCTGAACCCGCATAGACTACTATGGAAACTTTGTCTTTGGCACGCAATTCTTTCACGGCTATTTTCATGGATTCTTTGAGTAGCGGTAATTTGTTGTCTTCGTCCATAGAGCCAGATACATCGATGAGGAACACTAAGTTGGACGCCGGAAGATTAGTCATGGGTATGTCTTTCCCTTGTAGGCCAATTTTCAAAAGCTTGTGTTTAGGATTCCACGGACTCTGACTATACTCCGTGTTAATAGAAAACGGATGTTGGTCAAAGGGTTGGGGATACCGGTATTTGAAAAAGTTAACCATTTCTTCCACACGGACCGCGTCTTTAGGTACGGGTTGGCCGTTGTTAATGAAGCGTCTAATGTTGGTGTAAGAAGCATTGTCTACATCAATGGAGAAGGTCGACAATGGAGCAGTTTTAGGAGATTCAAAAGGGTTTTCGGGAACTTCGGCATAATGCTCGGAATTGTCATTGGCTAAAGGAGCTTCTGTGATGTAAGTTGTAGGATCTTCGATTTCAGTGAAGGTCGAATCGGCTACGTCAGTGGTGGCCTCTGCGTTGCCATCGTAGCGTTTGCATCCGATAATCATAAGCATGGCAAGGCCCATTGAAAAAAAACGATACTTTTTCATTTTGATACTGTGTTTAGAAATTACTATTGATTTTTTGTTTATCAAATAACTTCTGGGATTCCGGATTTCCTAGGGGGATTATTTACTTTTTTGGTGCATCCAAATTTGATGCCAAAAAATTAATTGTTTCTTAAGAATAGCTTTTTAGTACTTGTAGTGGAAGCGAATTTTAGTGATTCGGTAGACCGATTCACCGTATTGTTCTATGAATTCAAAATGGTTTCGGCCGAGTTGTTTAAAGTTAATGATTCTGTCAGCAGCAATTTCATAATACATCGCCGTACCTTCCATCATGAATTTGTTTCCGGTAGTTCGATAGGCAGAGCGAATCAATTCAAATTCCGATAAATTCCAAGTGGTGTGCTGCGGGTCAAGATTGTCGCAGTCCGTGCACAAGCCTTCTGTTATTTCGGTTTTCGAACCGTAATATTTCGCGATCGATTCGAAGTAAGTAAGGATGTCTTGTTTGAAGTCAGCGTCGCTCATGGCGTAAATATATGGAAAAACATAAAAAAAACGCCTTGATTTCTCAAGGCGTTTTTGCTTAATAAGCCGTTTGCTTAGATTTTAATTCCTGGAGGAAGTAAATCTCTATAAGTGGTGTTTTTTCTAAAGAATAGCGCAATTTTAGGCAAAATAGGAACCACCTTAAGCTTACGCTCATAGGCAATTTCCATAATATTTTTTAATAACTCATTGATAAATTCTTCATCTTCAAAACCATCAAAAGTGTTTATTCTTGTTAGGAATATTTTCTTTTCTTGAAATGAATATTCGACAGATATCAATTTGCCGTCTACTAAAGTTTCAAATTGACGCGCAAAGGTATTGTCTTTGATTTCCATTTTTTCCGAAAAAACAGTTGTGTTCATAATGAAGTAAAATAAAAGGATTATTTTTATGCAAAAATACTAATAATTAACGAGTTCTCCGCTAAATAATGAGTAAAATTCACGTTTATTTTATGCCGGGTTTGGCGGCTAGCCCTACTATTTTTGAGCGTATCCAACTGCCGGAAGCCGAATTTGTTTCGCATTTATTGGAATGGGTGTTGCCAGAGGACAAGGAAACTTTAGCGCATTATGCCCAACGCATGGCAGCGAATGTGAAAGAGGAAAACGCAATCTTAGTAGGGGTATCCTTCGGGGGAATTTTAGTGCAGGAAATGAAGCCTTTTTTAAAAACAAGGAAAGTGATTATTATTTCAAGTGTAAAGTCGGCTCAAGAGATGCCTCGGACCATGAAGTTAGCCAAGACGACAAAAGCCTATAAGTTAATACCCACGCAGTTGTTTGAGAACCTCGAACTGCTGGCCAAGTTTACGTTTGGTTCGTCTATTTTGAAGCAACGACTGAAGCTCTATGAAAAATTTCTGGCGGTACGGGATAAAAATTATTTGGATTGGGCTATTGAAAAGGTACTCAATTGGCAACGAACAGAAGTGGATGCCGAGATCATTCATATCCATGGCGATGAGGATGAGGTCTTTCCCATTAAGAATATTAAAAACTGCATACCTGTAAAAGGAGGAACGCACATTATGATCCTGACCAAGTACCGTTGGCTGAACAATAATTTACCCAAAATTATGTTGGATTCCTATTGAAATTGGCGCAGTTTTTGTAGATTTACCCTATAAATTAAATGCTATGAATAGGAATAAAGCCCTGCTGCTTACGTTAGTTGTTGTGATGATTTCTGGGGTTTTCGTTTTTGGATTAACGGGCGATACTAAAGACATGGCACTGCACGAAGGTACTTCCATGTTTTTTCCAGAAGCGATAGATTTCGCGGGTGAAGCTGCCCCGTTACAAATTACAGATGTGAAAGAGCGACTGGATAGGGAGTTGTTGATTAATGCCAATTTGGACGCCACTACGGCCTTGATATTGAAACGAGCTAACCGTGTGTTCCCCATAATAGAACCTATATTACAACAGTATGGTGTGCCCGATGATTTTAAATATTTGGCAGTAATAGAAAGCGGGTTGATTAATGCGGTATCCCCTTCAGGAGCTAAAGGGGTGTGGCAGTTTATGCCCGATACGGCGAAAGAGAGTGGGATGGAAGTAAATGATATCGTAGACGAACGCTATCATCTTGAGAAATCGACCGAAGCCGCGTGCAAATATTTTTTGGCAGCCAAACAGCGATTTGGGTCATGGACCTTGGCGGCAGCGTCCTATAATGGAGGGATGAACGGATTGAGTAAAAAACTAGACGAACAAAAGGTGGCCAATTACTACGACCTAGGGTTAACCGAAGAAACGTCACGGTATGTATTTAGAATCTTAGCCTTAAAGGAAATTATGAAACAGCCGGCGAAATATGGGTTTAGCCTTTATCCAAGTGATTTGTATACTTTGATTCCAACTAAGAAAATAGAGGTGGACAGTACCATTGCCGATTTGTCAACCTTTGCCTTAGCACAAGGGATTAATTACAAATTGTTGAAAATACACAATCCGTGGTTGCGTGATAAAAAACTGGTGAATGCGTCAAAGAAGAAGTACGAAATTAAAATTCCGTTAGAAGGTTTTTAACAATAGAACTACACTATAAAAAAAGCGTCTTGAGTAATCAAGACGCTTTTTGTTTGGGATGAAATAGATTAGATCTTTTTCATTTGGTCTTTCATCATGGTGATTTGATCTTTCAACATGTTTTGTTTGTCTAGTTTTTTCGCTTCGTTTAATAGTGCGGTTGCTTCCATTTTGCGTCTTCTCGACATGGCTATACCCGCTAAGTTTAATTTGGCCACAGCCAAATCCATATCCATACTCAAGCCCAATTCGATGGCTTTTTTGAAAAACTTCTCCGATTGGTGGATGTTGGTTTGCGACAACATTAAACCCTGCAAATAGTTATAGTATCCTTGTTGTTTTCGCACTAAAGCGGTTTCTGGGTTTTTGATTTTGTCTAACCATACTTTGGCTCCAGCGAAATCTTGTTTTCGTAACTTTAAAAAGGCCAATAAGATGAATTCGTTCTTGTAGTAAAGAAAAACAGGAATGATCGTAAGCAACAAGACGAAAATGCCATTGCCAATATTACCCTCCGTAAATTGCCAAATACTCGTGGCAACTAGTAATGCTGCTATAATTAATTTAATAAATCTGTGAAACATAAGTTTTGAATTTTGTGGTTGCAAAGGTAATAAAAGGATTTGAAAATATTTTTATAAAACTACTTGCCAGAAAAAAAAAGGTTTGTATATTTGCACTCGGTTTAAAAAGAGCCGTATTACAAAGAAATTAATACACGATTTTAAAGATACAAAGCAATGAGCAAAAGAACGTTTCAACCATCGAAAAGAAAAAGAAGAAATAAACACGGATTTATGGACAGAATGGCTTCTGCAAATGGAAGAAAAGTCCTTGCGCGTCGTAGAGCTAAAGGAAGACATAAATTGACTGTATCTTGTGAACCAAGACACAAAAAATAATGATTAGCATTTAATCACTATAGAGCCGTTACTTTTATTAGTAGCGGTTTTTTTTTAAACTTGTTTATAAAATTTCATAAGTTTCAAAAGCAAGTTTTCGACTTTTCGTTACAAACGCATTATTTTTGATTGCACAACAACTAAACTACAAACAACAACTAACTACAATGCCAAAAGACAATTCAATTAAATCGGTTTTAATCATTGGTTCAGGTCCCATCGTCATCGGACAAGCTTGTGAATTTGATTATGCGGGCTCCCAATCAGCACGCTCTTTGCGAGAGGAAGGAATCGAAGTAATCTTGATTAATTCCAATCCGGCTACCATCATGACCGACCCATCCATGGCGGATCATGTTTATTTATTGCCGTTGACTACCAAGTCTATTATTCAAATTTTAAAGAACCACCCTCAGATTGATGCTGTACTCCCTACTATGGGTGGACAAACGGCTTTAAATCTTTGTTTAGAGGCAGATGAAAAAGGGATTTGGAGTGACTTTGGCGTACGATTGATAGGTGTTGATATTAATGC